>BIFV01000008.1:600000-821961 GCA_003990955.1 Sporomusaceae bacterium FL31 | reverse complement strand
GAGCGATGCAGCAGGGAGCGGCGGAGAACAGACAAGCTGTCGAGAAGTCGACTCAGGCTGCCGCAAAGGCCAAGGAAAGCGGCGGTTCAATCAATCAGGCTGTGGATCAAATGGTGCTCATAGAACGGACAGTTAATTCTTCGGCTCAGGTAGTAGCCAGCTTAGGTGAACGTTCAAAAGAAATAGGGCAGATTATTGATACGATTGCCGGTATTGCTGGGCAGACCAATCTGTTAGCGCTCAATGCAGCTATTGAGGCAGCCCGGGCTGGCGAGCAAGGGCGTGGTTTTGCTGTAGTAGCTGAGGAAGTCCGTAAGCTGGCTGAGCAGTCCCAAGAAGCAGCTAAGCAAATTGGCAGCCTAATCGGCGAAATTCAAGGCGATACAGCAAGAGCTGTTGCTGCAATGGACGAGGGAACAAGGGAAGTAAGCTTAGGGGCTGAGGCCGTTAACGCAGCTGGTAGTTCTTTCAATGTCATTGCTGAAATGGTCATGCAAGTATCGGCGCAGGTACGAGGAATTTCGGCCTCAATGCAGCAGGTCGATAGCGGCAGCCGGCAGATTATCGTTGGAATTCACAAAATCGACGATTTAAGCAAAAAGGCAACCGGTGAGGCTGAAATGGTGTCAGCAGCCACCGAAGAACAAGTGGCATCCATGGAACAAATTGCTGCTGCGAGCCAGAAGCTTACTAACATGGCTCAGAATTTAAAAGAAACAGTGGATCAATTTCATCTTTAATTGCGTAGTCCTTGAAGCTAATAGTCTGAACCCCTAGACTGGGACAAATGAAAAAAGCACCTCTTATGTCGTATAGGAAAACTATACAGCATGAGAGGTGCTTTTTTACGGCAACAAGAGTATATTACGGCCTGAGCAAAGCTAACAGATATAGCTAAATACCTGAGAAAGACTACCGAGCAGCTCCGGATTGAATGGATAAAGCAAAGTCACGCCTGCCAGACGCCAAGGCTGGCAGGTTTGTTTTTTTGGAGCGGCTTTAACGGCTTCTGGTTCAAGCAGAATGACATAGAAGGAACTTGTATCATGATCGATGTTATGAAATTCATGTTCAATGTCCGCGATGAAGGCCAGGCAATCCCCGGCATTGAGTTCATAGAGGGAATTCTTGGCTAAGACTACTCTGAGAACGCCTTTTTCAACCAGCACGTATTTTTCCGAACCGGGTATATGGGCGGGTAATATCCCGGTGGTTGCCCCGGCCGGTGAGATGATGTATTGAATATCCAGTCCCAAATCAGACGTATACATGATGAGCTCGCGTTGAATTCGCGAAATAGGATCCTCCTGGACGACCCGGTCATCCAGACGTCTGACCTGAACCCGCTCGTCGGCTACGTCATCCAATAATGAAGAAACCGAAGTGTTAAGCCCCCGCGCAATTTTATTCGCAACAGCAATGGTTGGGCTGACTTCGTCCCGCTCGATTTTAGACAGCATGGAGCGGCTGATGCCGGCTTTCTCGGCCAAATCCTCTTGCGAGAATTTTTGTTTTATGCGCAGGGTTGCAATATTCTTACCGAAGTTTAAATTTCTATGACTCAAGTCATGCACCTCACTCAGCGAATTTTCCGAATGTAAAAAAAATTTAATAAAATACAGAAAAATGGAAGGATTATCTAAAATAAAGAGTAATATAGTATTCGTAAAGAGTAATATATTACTCAGCAATGCGGTGTCTTCATAACAATTATACACGGGTTTACGCATTATTGCAGTGATAAGTTCTCTTTTATCTGATTAAATAGGTAATCTTGGGGTTAGCTGAAATAGAGAATGCAAACGGATTAGCTCAATTGCTCACAATTTGATGCCAAGATGGAAGAAGGTTGGAAAGGGGGGCAGCGACTAGAATCCATGGTAATCAAAAGGAGGCGACAAGGTTGTTAGCGCAGGAAAAGCCTTAAACGGTGTTCCTGTTGGTGTGTTATTCAACCAGAGAGAAGGGTAGAGAGAAATCTTAGAATTCCTTCATCAAGCGATCATATTTTGAGAATTACCAACTTTAATGTTACAAAAGGGGAGTGTATGGTATGACCTGGATTCAAGAGTATAATCCATTAGGAAGCATTGGACTTTCAGCGCTTATTGCGGCGATACCATTATTCATATTGTTATATATGTTGGGCATTAAGCGTTCAAAGGGGCATAATGCGGCCTTCTTCGGTGTGCTTTCAGCAGTTTTAATTGCTATTTTCGTATTTAAAATGCCGGCTGGGTTGGCCATTAGTGCCACTCTAAACGGTGCTCTGGTTGGGATTTTCCCCATCGTATGGATTATCGTAACCGCTATCTGGGTTTATAATATGACCGTCGAAGCTGGCGAATTTGAAATCATCAAAAATTCATTGGCGTCAATTACCGATGACCGGCGGTTACAAGCCTTATTTATTGCTTTTGCTTTCGGCTCTTTTATCGAAGGTACGGCGGGATTTGGTACTCCTGTTGCCATTACAGCCGCCATGCTGGTTGGGCTCGGGTTTAATCCGGTATACGCGGCTGGTATCTGCTTAATCGCGAATACGGCACCCGTTGCCTTTGGTGCAATTGGTATTCCTGTCGTGGTGCTGGGACAGGTTTCGGGTATTGATGCAATGACACTGAGTAAGATTATCGGACGTCAGTTACCATTTCTTTCGGTTATTGTACCCTTGTGGGTTGTTGTTATGATGTGCGGTTGGAAACGGGCCATGGAGGTGCTGCCAGCGGTCATCGTTGCTGGGGTATGTTTCGCAGGCACTCAGTTCTTTACATCCAATTACATCAGTGTGTACTTGCCTGATATCACTTCAGCTTTTGTCACCATCATCGGTCTCTTGGTTTTCCTCAAAATTTGGAAGCCTTCAAAAGTCTGGCATTTTCCTGATGAAAAAGTTGAATCACTTGGAGCCGTTGAGTTAAAATACTCAATTCGTGAAGTTTTGCGGGCCTGGGCTCCATATATCATTCTTGCTATATTGGTATTCCTTTGGGCGGATGATAAATTTATTGGCTTTAAAGCTGTATTAGTAAGTTGGGAAAAGGCTCTTGGCTTTACCTTTTTTCAATGGCCTGCTCTGCATAACTTAGTTATTAAAAGCGCACCAGTAGTAGCAAAAAATACTCCATATGCAGCTACTTTCGCAACTAACTTTCTTTCTGCTGCTGGTACAGCTATCTTTATTGCCGGATTACTCTCGCTATTTGTCATTCCCAATTATAGCGTCTCCCGGGCAGCCACCTGCTTTGGCAAAACTGTCAAACAACTGATTTATCCAATCATTACAATTGCAATGATCCTTGGCTTAGCCTATATCATGAACTACTCCGGTATGAGTTCTACTTTGGGTCTTGCTTTTACTGCAACTGGTGCAGCTTATCCGTTTTTTGCACCATTCTTGGGCTGGTTGGGTGTTTTCTTGACTGGTTCGGATACTTCATCCAACGCATTGTTCGGTTCCATGCAAAAGACTGCAGCCCAACAACTGGGTATTGATCCGAACTTACTGGTAGCATCGAATTCATCAGGCGGTGTTTGTGGTAAAATGATTTCACCGCAAAGTATCGCTGTAGCTACAGCTGCGACTGGTCTGGTTGGTGAGGAATCCACCATCTTCCGCTTCGCGTTGCCACACAGTATTGCCATGATTATCCTTATTGGCTTAATGACCTACCTACAGGCTTACTATCTACAATGGATGATGCCTTAGCCGAGCCGGGTTTCTACATTGTTTTATACAAATTGTCCTGCATTGTGAATGGTAAAACATAGCTACTATCAAAAACAGCGCACATTCCTTTTTGGAATGTGCGCTGTTTTTCTCCGCCACGGCATCGTTCATAGGCTTGTTTAACTAGGCTTAAAACCTTACTTAAGTATCAATATTTTAGCAATTGCCGCGTATAGTGATAGAAAGCGGGTGGAGGTTTGCGTACATGAAGTATCTCAAAACCATGCGGAATATTCATTTGTGGGTTGGGCTAATTTTGGCTGTCTTTATTTTAATTGAAGCTTTTACAGGCTTGCTGCAAGCGGAGCCGTGGCTTATGGGCGTGGATGAAGAACACCTGCAAGGCCATTTTACCAACCAACTCCATGAAGGCCAGCTTGGCAATCTGAATATAAAATGGCTTATCGATATAACGGCAGCAGGGCTTATTGTACTTACCTTGACCGGGATTTACTTATCGATACCTTTCCTGAAAATTCGGCGTAAATGATAAGTTCTGGGCGTTATTTTCTTTAATGGCGAAGATACGTTGGGCTAAGACAAAATCAACAGTCAGGCTTGAGTTTGAGCGTTTCAAGGGTGACATCAATAAAGGCTCTCAGGGCCGGTGACTGCCATTTATCTTTATGATAAAGCAGTTGTGCGTGGATGTTAAAAGATGGTCCAACCCAGGGCAATGCCAGCAGTTGTCGATTGGTAAGCTCCTGGCAGACTGTAACTTGCGGTACAAATCCAATCCCCCAGCTATCACTGACAAATCGCTTGATGACTTCGGTGCTATTGACTCCTAAAACGGAGGCTGGTTTGACTCCGGCTTGGGCGAGAATACTTTCAAGGATTCGTCGGTAGCTGCAGTCGCTGTCAGTCAAAACCAGCGCTTGACCATTCAAATCTTGCGGACCAATTGCCTGCTTCACAGCTAAAGGGTGATCTGGTGCGACGATCATAGCCATCGGTTCTTCAAATAAGACCTGGGTTATAAGATCATTCTCAGTAAAAGGTACGTCAAGAATAAAAATAACATCAGCGGTGTTCTTGCGCAAATGGGTTCGGTAATCTGCGCAAGTGTCAAAACGAAAGGAGAATTCAACGCGTGGGTAGCGTGAACGAAAGGTTTTAAATACCTCTGTCAAACGATGGGTGCAAAGCGACTCTGCGGTACCAATCATGAGTGATCCTTTGGGATTTACCGAGCTGGAAATAAGATCTTTTGCTTCATCAGCAAGTTTCAAAATTTGCTCCGCATAGGCATACAAATTCTCGCCGTCTTTTGTTAATTTAATCTGCTTGCTCAAACGTTCAAACAACATCGTGCCAAACTCTTCCTCAAGGGTCTGAATATGACCAGTAATTGTCGACTGGGCATAGCCAAGCTCATTAGCGGCTTTTGTGAAACTGAGTAATTTTACGATAGTAACAAAAGTTTTAAGTTGACGAATTTCCATATGCATTACCACCTGCAGTTTTTTAGCTAGGTTGATTCTTTATTGATGGACAAGCAGCCATGAATCTCGGTCAATCCTGAAATGTTTTACTGAGGAGAATTTTTGATGCTATAATATTTCTAATGATAAAGTGACAAAATTTTATCGTTGAATCATAACAGTCAAATGATTTTTCTTAGGAGGTAGCTATGCAGCAGCGGTGCGCTTGGGTTAGTCAGGATGAATTGTATATCCGTTACCATGATGAGGAATGGGGAATTCCCACCTATGATGACCAGAAGCTGTTTGAGATGCTAATTCTGGAAGGAATGCAGGCTGGTCTTAGCTGGATTACCGTATTGAGAAAACGCGAGAACTTTCGTCAGGCTTTTGATGGATTTGATGCCCATAAAATTGCTCACTACGACGAACAGAAAATCAATGAACTGATGAATAATCCGGGAATCATCCGCAATCGCTTGAAAATTAAAGCCGTAATTGAGAATGCTAAGCAGTTTTTGGCTATCCAGGAACAGGGCAGCTTTAGTGCTTTTATTTGGCAATTTGTGGACGGAAAGCCGAAGATTAATCAATGGCAGCACTTATCTGAAATCCCGGCTACAACGCCGGAGTCTGATGCTATGAGCAAAACCTTGCGCAAACTTGGCTTTAAGTTTGTGGGGTCAACCATCTGCTATGCCTTTATGCAAGCGACAGGCATGGTTAATGATCATACCACAAATTGTTTTTTGTTTAACAGTGCAAACTTGCAATGATTTAAAGGATAGGGCAAGCTTGGGAGGTGTCTATGAATATCAGGGAAGTCCGCCCGGTGGGCAGCAGAGGCAAGCTAATTACCTTTGAAGATCATATATCGGTTTATTTAATTCAAACTGAGCGGGAATGGTTTTTGTGTGATACGCACTTGGGTCCGCTGTCTATGGAAGCTGTTAAAGCCTATATGTCACAGCACTCCACTACACAGCAGCCTATGATTTTGTTTAATTCACATTCTGACTGGGATCATATTTGGGGAAATTGTGCCTTCGAGAATGCCTGGATTATTGGCCACGAGCTATGCCGTAAAAGAATGCAGCAAATAGGGGCTTTTGAATTAGCCAAACTTACTGAATATCATCAGGGTACTATCGACTTAGTGCTGCCTAATCTGACGTTTAGTGAAAGACTAAGCTTCGAAGAGGCTGAGCTTGAGTTTATTTATACACCGGGGCATACTGTCGATTCGGCTGTTTGCTTTGATAAAAAAGACCAGGTGCTCTTTGTTGGGGACTTGGTGGAAGAGCCAATTCCTTATTTAGATTTTAGTGATTTAGAAATGTATATCAAAACACTGGAATTTATTAAAAGCTTTCCGGCAAAGGTTAAGATTTCTGCCCATTCGGGCATTGTTGACCATGCTCTGATTCAACGTAATATTGATTATATTAAGGCCATTCTGCAGGGGAGTCCGGTTGCCCCGAGCAGTTACCAGGCAACTCCTGAGGTTCACCGCTTTAATGTGAATAACAGGCTGTTTTTGAAATATGAACACTGGTTCAGGCAAAGCTTAACGATCATTTCGACTATGCCTTACTAAAGGAAACAGCGGGTGATTTAAAGACAGCCGATTATCACGCGCTGCACCAAGCTTTGGAAGGCTATTATCAAAGTTTAGCATGATGATTGAATGGAGCAAATCCCAGAAGTCTCGTTTTTGGACTTCTGGGATTTTTCCTGGGTATAGAGGAAGGATCATCAAACCTTTTCTGATCGAGATTTTGCCTGCGCAATGCAGTCTGGGCAATAGTCATGCGTCAGTTCTGCTTCGCTGTGCTGCTTGATATAACTTTCTAGGGAAAGCCATTCACCTTGTTCGTTACGGATATGATGACAAACAGAACATATTGGCAATAACCCTTGGAGCTCAGTAATTAATGAAATATCTTCAATTAATATAATCACCATGGGAGTATCGTGATAGTCGATAGGAGCGGTGGTAACTAGAACGGTTAAGCATTTTAATTCATCATCTTTGGTGATATGAAAGAAGCCTTTATTTCTAGACACGGTTTTTCCTTCGAAGGATTTGAGAACACTGCAGCGCAATACACAGCTCTTGCACGCAGGTGTACCGCCGCACTTCTCAGGCTGTGACGCATGAATACATTGGATCACTTCGCCGCATCTACGCAGCTTTGCTTCGTTTGCAGATAAACAGAAAAATTTCTGGGCAGCAGTATTAATGGCCTCTACTTCGACCTCTGAGTTTGCAATGGCAACCGGCAAGGGCATTTGATTCAAAAGAAACTTAGCAAAATCACTCTCATCTGTCGAACCCATTATGCTCACCCCGCGAATATTTTTGGTATAACTATTCTGTTACAGTTACACTAAAACCTCTTTTTTCGACATGCTTTTCTGAAGCGGTAATCCAGGCAGCAAATAGAGGTTTTTGCTGGCAGTGGGTGAAATAGGGAAGGGTGGATTAAACGATGCTGTCATAGGAACTCTTTAGGAGGTATGAGCGTGTATGGCGACAACAAAGACACTGGATTTGGCTGATTTTGATCAACAGCTTCATAAAGTATTTGAGATGATCCAGCATTATACAAAGAATATTACCCATAACCCTGTAGCCCCTCGAATAAGCTACTCAGAACTTGCTGTCTTGCTGGAAGAGGGACTTCCAACTGCAAGTATGGATATGAATACATTGCTTGATCAGTTTAATGGAAAAATTGTTCCCTATTGTGTAAAAATGGGACATCCGCGCTTCTTAGCCTGGCTGCTGACAAGCCCTTCACCGGCTGGAACCTTGGGAGAACTGTTAAGTGTGGCGGTGAATCAAATACCCGCCATGTATAAGAGCAGCCCCGCTGCGACAGTGGTTGAAGAACTTGTGATCAAATGGTTTGGAGAAATGTTTGGATATCAGAAAAATTTTGGCGGAATCTTAACAAGCGGTGGTACGGCGGCTACCATCATTGGGCTTGCTGTGGCTAGAGAAGTTCATTTTCCGGGAGCCATGAAACAGGGCATTTACGGCATGACTAAACGTCCTGTTATGTATGTGTCTGATCAGGGGCATTCTTCGGTTGAAAGAGCAGCTGCCGTACTTGGTATTGGCAGTCAAGCTGTGAGACGAATTCCGACCGACTCTCACTTTAGAATGGATATTAAGGCGCTGGAGGAAGCAATCAAGCAAGACATGGCTGCTGGTTTTGCGCCATTTTGTGTAGTCGCTCAGGTTGGCTCAACCAATACAGGTTCTGTTGATCCTATCAGGCAGTTGGCTGATCTTTGTAAGCTGCATCATTTATGGCTGCATATCGATGCAGCTTATGGGGGCGGAGCCATTTTAACCACAACAGGACGTACCCTATTAGAAGGGATTGAACAGGCTGACTCGATTGCAACCGATCCTCATAAATGGTTTTTTACTCCTGCTGAGGCAGGCTGTGTGCTGATAAAAAATAAACAACAGTTATATGATACGTTTAAAGGTCATGAGGGCAGTCTTGCCGATGAGGCTGCGCCTGATTTAATGAATTATGGCTTGCAATGTACGCGAGCTTCAAAAGCATTTAAAATTTGGTTTGCCTTTAAGGCTTATGGCTTGCATACCATTGCTCAAATTGTTGAACAGAATATGGCGATGGCACAAAGTTTTAAAACCAAGCTGGCCGAAACCAAAGGCTGGCACATTCTTGCACCTGTCGCACTTTCTGTGGTGTGCTTTCGCTACGTTCCGGATCAGGAATTAACCGCTCTACAGCTGAATGAATTGCAGCTGCAGTTATTAAAGGTGGTAGAAGACAGTGGAGAAGCCTTCTTTACTGCTGCTGGATTAAGAGGAACTGTTGTATTGCGAGTTTGTTTTGCAAATCACCGTACAACGATGCATGATATGGAGATGGTTATCGGCTTACTGAATAAAGCCGTTGCCAGTACGCTGGGTCATAGCAACTAAGGCTGCTTTTGCCAGCTAAGTCAATCGTCTTAATCATAAAACAGGTTGATTGTTCTGATAAGCGTGCACATCGTGCAAAATACTAAGACCAGGAGCTGATAAGCTTCCTGGTCTTAGTATTGATAAATTACACGGTGAAATCCAGGAAGATTGATCGCCGGGTTTCCTGTACAATGTATCTGAGAATAAAGTAGGAGGGATTCGATGAGCCAAGCTTACGCGCCTGGTTGTGCGCTCATGATTTATAAGCCGGATCTTGCAAAAAAAGTAGTAGATTTCTTAAACTTGCAATCAGGCGACATACCAGGCCATCTCATTTGCTGTCGGCACAATCCTAAGCTCCAAGTCGGCACAACGGTCATTAATACCTGCGCTGGTTGTGACAGACGCTATCGAGAACTTTATGAGGGGATTTCGACAATATCGCTCTGGGAGATCATTGCAGAGAGCAAAGCTTTTCCGTTTCCAGACTATAGCGGTATTGAAATGTCCATTCATGATGCCTGTCCCACACGCACTGAGGGAAGGGTGCATCAGGCTGTCAGAAAACTGCTTGCAAAAATGAACATCAAGATTATTGAGCCGGAAAATACCCAAGCTCAGGCCACCTGTTGTGGTGATAGCTTTTTCGGAGTGCTGTCTTTGGAAGAGGTTAAAGAGCAGA
The DNA here is from genome assembly GCA_003990955.1 of Sporomusaceae bacterium FL31. Lineage (GTDB taxonomy): Bacteria > Bacillota > Negativicutes > DSM-1736 > Dendrosporobacteraceae > BIFV01. Next base: position 812,173 of record BIFV01000008.1, on the reverse strand, counting down.
TGAAAAGGCGATCTGCGGAAATGCCTGCAGATCAGGTTGTGGTTTATTGTATTTCCTGCATCAAAGCCATGCACATTGGCGGCAAAGAACCACGCTATCTGGTTGACCTCTTATTTGGCGAAAATACCAGCATTGGCACCTATGAGCCGAAAGAATGGCATGACGAACTGCGAAAATTTATCGATACGCATTAAGTAATTTCCATTATTTACAAGGTATTTTGGTGATTCAATTAGCAGATAATATGAGTGTAAAGGGTCTGTAATGGTCGAGTCCAGATTGGTGTCGGATATCACATGGTGTTCGGCATTAGTCGGCCAAAGATTAGCGTCGGGTCGCAAGGTTCGGCGTTAGTTGGCGGGAAGACTAGCATGAGTCTTGAAAGGCTGTACGGCAGCCCAACTGTTGTCGTGTGGTCCCAAGAGATTTATGTTGGTCGAGCTAAGATCGTTACGGGTTGTGAATAATAAGGGTCGTTTGCAGTCGAGAGATTGCAGGCGGTTCGGTAGCTATCTGTGACGGTCGAGCAAAGGTTTGCATCGGTTGTGTAATGCTTGTGGGTAGGCGAAAGTCTGCGTATAGGTATGTAATGATCGGTGTGGGCTGTAGCGTAGATCATTGCGGGCTCTTTACTTTAAATCTAAGAATAACAATGAAGTCCTGCAGGTGATGCGGGATTTTTTATTTTGCATTGGAGATAGGAGAATACTATGGATGAAAGAATTTTATTTATAAGTATTTAGAACGTATAAGGGAAGGTTCTTTTGTCAAGGTTCTAGCGTTACCGTATGAGGATACCTGATGAGTGTGTTGTTCTAACGGGTTACCATGACAATGATTGGCAGGTGGATATTTTATGGATGATGACATTGTTGAGAAGCTGGTTACAATCAAGCATGGGTTTAGAGAAATTGAAGCAGCCAGCAATTTGATTGTTCGGCATCATGCAGTTAATGATTGCTTCATTATGGCGAAGGAATACTACTTATCAGAGCATTATCAGGTGAGAGCCTTAGCGGTATTCATCTGTGGTGCGATTTCAAGCCAGATGGAAGATGCCTTACTATTTTTAAAAGAAAAGGCTAGTTTAGATGAAAGCTGGCAGGTTCAGGAAATTTTGGCCAAGGGATTTGACCGGTTTTGTCATGATACTGGTTATAAAAATGCACTGCCGACCATTGAAGAATGGCTGAATCATAGTATTCCCAATGTCAGAAGAGCTGTTACGGAAGGATTGCGGATATGGACTGGGCGGGATTACTTTAAGCAAAATCCTGACTTAGCAATAAAGTTACTTTCAAATTTAAGGAATGATCCAAGTGAATATGTAAGGAAATCGGTTGGAAATGCTTTAAAGGATATCAGTAAGAAGCATGGAGAATTAGTAAAATTGGAACTTGCAAGATGGGATTTATCACAAAAATCAATCAATCAAGTCTATAAACTGGCAAGAAAGCATTTTGAGTAATAAATATATCTGGCCCTGACCCGATGCGCCCGGTATGACTGGTAAGGGTGAAAGATAGAGAACTCCTGCTAGGTCCATGTGGATTTGGCAGGAGTTTTGTACTTGCGATGGTAATAGATTGGACAAACTGAAAAGTATTATTGGACAAAAGAAGAAAGTTGATGAGAATTGGGTATTATCGGTTGATTGCTCTCATATGTATTTGACATTGATCCATGGTATAAAAATCACCTTCAAAAATTCATTATTTTACCAAAATGTATTGACCTTTATTGATGTCAGCTGTATATTCTAATTACTAAATAATAATAAATGTCGATTAGCGATAGAGAATCTAGAATTTTTGCAGACTGTGGCTTTACTTGCAGTTTACTCTATTTAAAAAAGGGGTGGCCTTATGAATGCATTTGAAAGTTATCAATTGAAGAATCTGGTGTTAAAGAACAAGATCGTCATGCCTCCTATGTGCATGTATTCAGCCGATGAGACTGGGCAAGTCAACGATTTCCACCTCAATCATTACATGACGAGGGCAGTAGGCGGAGTTGGATTAATTATTGTGGAGTCGACCGGTGTTACACCGATTGGGCGGATTTCTGATCAGGATTTAGGAATCTGGAGCGATGAACAGCTTCCCGGGTTGCAAAAGCTTGTAAAATCGGTTAAGAAATACGGTGCAGGGATTGCGATTCAAATCAATCATGCCGGCAGGAAGTATACGGGAACGGCAGGAACTCTGGTGGCCCCCAGCTCGCTAAAATTTGATGAAGACAGTCTACAGCCCAAAGCGCTTTCGAAAGAAGAAATTCATGCCATTGTCAGCAACTTTCGCGAGGCAGCCAAGCGGGCGAATCAAGCTGGTTTTGATGCGATTGAAATCCATGGGGCACATGGCTATCTTGTTCATCAGTTTTTATCGCCATTGTCGAATGCCAGGGAGGATGAATATGGTGGCAGTCTCGAAAACCGGAGCCGTTTCTTAAAAGAAATTCTGCAGGCAGTATCGGAAGTATGGCCGGAGGAAAAGCCTATTCTGCTGAGAGTTTCCGCGAGTGACTACGTTGAAGGCGGAATCAACGTTGAAGATATGGTAAAAATCATCAACCAGGTCAAAAGACCTCTTTCTATGGTACATGTAAGCTCGGGCGGTTTGGTTCATGCCAATATTAAAGCTTATCCAGGCTATCAGCTCAACTTTGCCAGTACGATCAAAACAGCATGTAATATTCCTACTATTGCCGTGGGCTTGATAACAGAGATTAACATGGTGGAAGAAATCCTGTTCAATGGCAGAGCTGATCTAGTGGCATTAGGAAGAGAACTGCTGAGAAATCCATATTTCGTCTTACGCGCTGCGAAAAATGGGGAAATTGCTATTCCGAAACAGTATGAAAGAGCTTTTTAGCTAACCCGATATACGAAAAATGCCGTCTAAAACATCCAGCTACCGGTGCTTCAGACGGCATTTATAGCAACTGTCAGTTTATGTTTCAAAACCGCAGAGGGTGATTTTGTTCAGCCCGGTTACGCACACTTCAACTTCAACAGCATCCAATTGAATGGTGTTATATATGAGTTTTCGCCTCTCAATGTGAGCATAAAGGTGAAAGTGGAGAAATATGCTAGTTAAGTGACCGGTGCGGCTGCAGGAACGGGAATTTGTTAATGCGTGTTGTTGGGAAGATTGCATATAGCCGGCAAGCCAATTATATGAATCGGGGGGGCTTCGATATCATTAAACTTCAAGTATAAGTTTATGAATCACTAACATAAATGCATAAGACATAAAATTCCTGCCACATTTTGTATCAATATGGGCAGGAATTTTATGTCTGGAAGCAAAGTAATTAATCATTAATAAAAGCAGCTTATTGACAGGTGCAAGAAATGAAATTATAATAAATTTGTAATCATTACAATTTCGGAATATTCAAACTCAATCGCCGAATGAAGGTGAGTATATGCGCAATTTATCGCGCGAATTTGCAGAGCGCCTGCAACGCAGTAATATCCGACCCACTTATCCTAGGATAAAAGTGTTGGAATACCTTGCGGTTAAGATGACCCATCCCACCGTTGACGAGATATATAGCAACCTTGTAAAAGAAATACCGACCTTGTCTAAAACCACCGTCTATAACACATTAAAAAATTTCGTGGACGCTGGCTTGGCCAAAATTGTTACCATTGAGGAAAATGAGATGCGGTACGATGTGATTATGCATAGCCATGGACACTTTAAATGTGAGTCCTGTGAGAAGATATACGATTTTGCCTTAGATATTGAGGCCATACAAGTCGACGAATTGACTCAGTTTAAGGTAAAGGGAAAAAACGTCCTTTTTTACGGTACTTGTCCGCAATGCATTGCGAAAGAACAGGAAGAAAGCTAATCTACATGCTGGTACAGGATTCTATTGGAGTGTTATAGAAGACTTTGCCGATACCCAGATAGTGATATCAGGTAACGATATATCATTTGATGAAAGGGAGGGGGCGTTTTTTAACAAGCTTTTTGATGGATTGGATGTTACGCGCTAATTTCAATTTCACAGTATTTTATTGACGAGAGGAGCGATTTTTATGGGTACTGAAAAAAAGTGTCCGGTAACGGGCAGATCTAGCAAACAAGGAGTCAGCGGTGGAATGTCAAACCGGGACTGGTGGCCAAACCAGTTGAACCTTAAGGTTTTGCATCAGCATTCTACATTATCCAATCCGATGGGTGAGGCTTTCAACTACGCTGAAGAATTCAAGAGCCTTGATCTTGATGCCGTAAAGAAAGATCTGTATGCGCTGATGACTGACTCACAGGATTGGTGGCCTGCCGATTATGGTCATTATGGACCACTTTTCATTCGGATGGCGTGGCACAGCGCCGGTACATACCGCATGGGTGATGGACGCGGCGGCGCAGGAAATGGAACCCAACGCTTCGCGCCTCTCAACAGCTGGCCGGACAACGTGAATTTGGACAAGGCACGCCGACTGCTTTGGCCAATCAAGCAGAAATATGGCAGGAAAATTTCCTGGGCCGATTTAATGATTCTCGCTGGGAATTGCGCTTTAGAGTCGATGGGGCTCAAGACGTTCGGTTTTGGTGGCGGACGTGTGGATGTTTGGGAACCGGAAGAGGATATTTATTGGGGAACTGAAGGTGAGTGGCTTGGAGACCAACGCTACTCTGGCGATCGGGATCTTGAAAATCCGCTCGCTGCCGTTCAGATGGGGCTGATCTATGTGAACCCGGAAGGGCCAAACGGCAATCCGGATCCGGTTGCTTCCGGACGTGATGTTCGCGATACCTTTGCACGTATGGCTATGAACGATGAGGAGACTGTCGCGCTTGTAGCAGGCGGTCACACTTTTGGCAAGTGCCACGGCGCTGGTCCTGCGACGCATGTAGGTCCTGAACCTGAGGCTGCCGGCATCGAGGAACAGGGCCTCGGCTGGAAGAACAGCTTTGGCGGCGGCAAGGGTGGTCATACCATCGGCAGCGGCATTGAAGGAGCCTGGAAGCCAAATCCTACGACTTGGGATATGGGTTATTTGAATGTGCTGTTTAAATATGAGTGGGAATTGGTCAAGAGTCCGGCTGGCGCACACCAGTGGTTGGCCAAAGACGTGGCTGAAGAGGACATGGTGGTTGACGCACACGATCCGTCGAAGAAGCATCGGCCGATGATGACTACGGCAGACCTCTCTCTTCGCTACGATCCAGTCTATGCACCAATCGCGCGGCGTTATCAGCAAAATCCCGACCAATTTGCCGATGCCTTCGCCCGTGCATGGTTCAAGCTGACTCACCGTGATATGGGGCCCCGCTCGCGTTATCTTGGCCCGGAGGTCCCTGCGGAAGAGCTCATTTGGCAAGATCCTATCCCCGCGGTTACATATGAATTGATTGACGAGCAGGATATTGCCGCTCTCAAAGGAAAAATACTTGCTTCAGGCTTATCTGTCTCTCAACTGGTTTCCACAGCTTGGGCATCGGCGTCGACGTTCCGGGGCTCCGACAAGCGTGGCGGGGCAAACGGGGCGCGTATCCGTCTTGCTCCACAGAAAGACTGGGCAGTTAACGAGCCAGATAAACTCAAGACTGTGCTGCAGACACTGGAGGAAATTCAGAACCAGTTTAATAGCGCGCAGTCTGGCGGGAAGAGGGTGTCTCTCGCAGACCTGATTGTTTTGGGCGGATGCGCAGGTATTGAGCAAGCCGCGAAGAACGCGGGCTATGAGATAACCGTTCCCTTTATTCCGGGACGTACGGATGCATCGCAGGAGCAAACCGAGGCAGGAACATTTACCGTACTTGAACCGGTTGCAGACGGGTTCCGTAATTACGTCAAAACAAAATACGCTGTACCGGTAGAGGAATTACTGCTTGATCGGGCGCAGCTTTTGACACTGACCGCTCCTGAACTGACCGTTCTTCTTGGTGGCCTGCGCGTTTTAAATACGAATTACGGACAGTCTCAACACGGCGTCTTCACAAAACGGACAGAAGCACTTACCACTGATTTCTTTGTGAACCTGCTTGATATGAACACCGCGTGGAAGGCGAGCGCAGACTCTGCCGACGTGTTCGAAGGGCGTGATCGCACAACAGGTGAGCTTAAGTGGACCGGCAGCCGTGTTGATCTTGTATTTGGTTCGAACTCCCAGCTCCGGGCTTTCGCAGAAGTCTATGGCTGCCAGGACTCTCAGGAGAAGTTCTTACATGACTTTGTAGCGGTGTGGAACAAGGTTATGAATCTTGACCGTTTCGACCTATAAGCAATATATAGTGCGGCGTTTCAGCATAGGCTGAAACGCCGTCTTTTTTCGTATGCTGATCCCATACGCCTGGTTTCAGCAATAGCCTGTTAGTAAGGCTCCTGCTATATTTTTTATCAATATGGCAGGAGCTTTATGTCTTTAAGTAAATTAGCGATAAAGTGTTTGGAATACAAGGACTATTGGAAGCTGACCGGGTATTATTACTTAATTTATTCCTGGTAACAGTCGATATAATAAGTAATATCAGTTCGGATGGAGTGGGGAGTATGGCAATTGATCAAAATAGCCTTAACCGTTTGTTGGCTGTCCTTGCGCCCAAGAATCATATGGCGGTCTTGAGGGAACAGCGTACAAACCTCTTGCAGAAGCTGCGGCAAAGTACAGACAACGGCAAAGCAAGCGGTGTCCAGCAACAAGTAGGGAATATAAAAAGTCAAATCCGAGAATTGGCTGCAGTTGATCAGCAGATTGCTCAGGAAATATATGACGAGACATCCAGAAAGCTGGAGGCGGAAAGACTGGAGCGGGAGGCTGCGTTTGCCAAAAAGGAGCGCGACAGGGAACGAGCGCTGGCCAAGCACGAACGTCTCTTAGAAAATAGAAGCATGAGTAAGCTCTTGTCCGCTGCCGGTAAGGTCAGCCAGTCGGGTGGGGCTTATCGCTGTGACTTAAGTGCTGGCGGTCAAGGGGACAAAGATTGTGTCTCTGACGTGGACCGCGACCTACAGGAATCTGTGGAGTACGGAATTGCGGCGGCACAAGTGGCTGCGCGCCGGAAAAACGCGGAGGCCAAGGCACAAATTGAAGAAAGTGCCGAAAAGCATCAGGCACCTCACAGGAAAAAGACTAAACGCGTTAATATAAAGGTTTAAGGAAGCTTCGATGATTTTTTTCTTCTTCCGATTGTGACAAGGCCGGTCATTGAGAAGCTGAGTGACGGAGCAGCGGGAAGAAGATATTAGAGGATGTTTTTTTGTATGGAGAGAATGCTTTCTTAGGAGATTTAAAAGTGTCGCTGGAATCGTCCCGTGACATTCAGTAAGTGAGATGGCTACATTGACGTGAAATAGCGAACATGATATTCTGTTAGCATACCCCTCTGGGTATCAAGGAGGTAATGAAATGCGCCAATGTATGGATGCTGATAATCTACATAGACGCCTTAATAAAATTATAGGGCAACTCAAAGCCATTGATAAATCGGTGGATGAAGATATCCCTTGTGAGGATCTGCTTATTCAAATAAATGCAGCGAAAAAAGCACTCCATAAGGCTGGACAGGTTATTTTAGAAGGCCATCTTCATCACTGTGTTCGTGAAGGCATAGAGCATGGCAATGCTGAAAAGACTATTTCCAACTTTGCAAAGGCTGTGGAGCATTTTTCGCGCTTGTAACATAGAGTATAGCTAAAACGATTAAAAGCAACCGGAGACGGTTGCTTTTTTTATTGACAGCATATACCCATGGGGGTATAATATTTTTTAGATACCTATACCCCTAGGGGTATCTAAATTGAAAGACGATGATAAGCGTACGTTACTCTTCTGGGGATTCGCTTGTTTCCCTCATTATCAGGAACAAGGAGAGCCAGTTGGTATGTAGGCGGGAATCAATGATGCACCAGTTCTTAAAGCTGCGCAGGTTGGCATTTCATGTAGGTTTTGTAGTAGTTATTATAAATTCATCAATTCTATTGAAATGGAGGCAAAAATAATGAAAGAATGGCTGATATTTTCCATATTTCTTATCGCAGGATTAGGAATGCTCATAATGGGGATTTCAAATATGATCAAAGAAAAAAACGATGCAGAGTCGGTGAAGATTTATCGGGGATTTACGATTGCTGGCAGCCTTGTATTGATTATGTCTGGGTTATATAAAGCTTTGGGTTAGTCAAAAAATTCTTTTAAAAATTCAGGTTGTGGAGTGGATAGCTTTTCTTTAGCCTGTGACGTTGCAGGCCGCTGTTCATTTTCTTCTTTCGAACATGAGATGCATTCCTTTAAGCAGCATGCGTATCGGCTGCGGTAAGGGTATGCATCTTTTGTGTTTTGGCAGCTATTTGAGCATTTATGAGTAAATTTTTGTATTGGCCACAGCAGAACATAACGGAAACGGCAATATAAGGCTGCCCCATTCTCCTGCCATGATGGTTTAAATTGGCGGGAGTTTTTCAATACAATTACTAAATTTTGAAAGCAATAGAAAAAATTGTATTAGTATGTTATATTTTAGCAGGATTATTTACTTTTTATAGGAATTTCTAGATATAAAAACTGTATCATTAGAACTTTGACCACACCGTTTCTCCTTTGATTGACTATCCGAAGGAAAAACAACAAAATTGTCGAATTTTTAGAAAAATTTAATGCAATTTGATTTAGAAAATGAAGAAGCAAAGGGAGTGCTCTTAAGGCACAGAAACAAAAAGCTGTTGGTGAATTCTCCGGATGGATGGGGGATTATAAGGGAGGGAAATCGGTGATTCTTAATTTTTCTCAAAGCATCAAAAAAAAGTTAATTAGTATGATTATCATTGCCGTAGTCGTTGGTTTGGCTATTTCATCTTTTTTGATCTATCGGGCGGCCAAGGGGGCGCTTGCAGGCAGTACGGAGCAAGCGGTTAAGTCTTTGGCTGTCAGTTCGGGCCAGGCGACTGGATTATGGCTGGAGGAGCGGAAGCTGTACATTTCCACTTTGGCCAGCAATCCTCTGTTAAAGACAGGGGATCGTGAGGCCATATGGCAGTATCTGGCCAGTGAAATGGTGCGGATGAAGCTGTTTGAAACATTGTGGGTTGCTGACGAAAAGGGCGATTATTATTCCAGTACCCGAGACAGCGAGGGTGCAATCATCAGGACTGGCTCCAACATAAGCGACCGTCCCTATTTTCCTGATGTAATGAAAGGCAAGGCCATTATTTCTGACCCGGTGATTTCCAAGGTTTCTGGCAATCCTGTTGTAGTGGTGGCCGTACCCATCAAGCAGGACGGGCGAGTCGTCGGCATTATGGGCGGAAGCATGAGCCTTGGGGAACTGATTCAGCGGATTTCCACGATCAAGGTGGCCGAGTCCGGCTATGCGTTTCTGACCCAGGGAGACGGTCTGGCGATTGTGCATCCGGACAAAGGTGTCAATATGAAGATGAATTTACTGCAGGATAAGAGCAGTGATGCGAATTTGCAGGGCGCAATTGCTCAGGCTGTCCAAGGGAATGAGGGCATTGCGCGATACATATGGAATGGCGTGGAAAAGTATGCCGGTTACGCGGCAGTGCCAGGAACCGACTGGAGTCTGGTTATCTCAGTACCGGTGGCAGAAGTCAACGAGCAGCTTAATATGATAACCCGGATTTCCATGCTGACCCCACTTGTGGTTGCTATCATTATCATTATTGTTACCAGCTTATTCCTGTCACGGCTTATTTTGCGGCCTATCGACAATCTGCGAAATCTAATGAGCCGGGTCGAAACCGGCGACTTTACCGTGAGAGGCGAAATTCATTCAGAAGATGAAATTGGCGCCCTGACTAGGGCGGTGAATAAAACGCTTGATATGCTGAACATCATGGTCGGGGATATCCGGGATACGACCAATCATCTGAATAATTCTTCTGCTGGTCTTATTGATATTTCCACGACGTTAGCCGCTAACAGCCAGGAAATGAGCGCGAAAATATGCACGGTTAGCGCAACTGTTGAAGAAATTTCCGCAGGCATTGAAGAAACCGCCAGCTCCAGCGAAGAAGTCAGTCATGGCGTGGATGCTGTGGCCAATCTGGCGCAACAGATGTCGGATGCTTCTCATGGAGTGGCCCGGACGGCAGAAGCGATTGCTGACGAGGTTATGCAGGTCAGTACTGTGGTGGAAGGCATATCTCAGAGCATCAGCCGTGTGGCAAACTCCGCTGGTAATGTCTCATCTTCTATCGACGACATATCTCGCGCAGTACAGACGATTAACCAGTCGTTTAACGGAGTCAGCCAGAGTTGTGAGCGGTCTATCGGTATTACGGTGGAGGCGGAGGAGCAGTCCAAGGAAACGACGGCGATTATTCAGAAACTGAGCGCAACCTCCAAACAGATCAACCGGGTGGTGGAAATTATCCGGAATATTGCTGAACAGACCAATATGCTGGCCTTGAACGCGACGATTGAAGCGGCTGGGGCCGGTGAAGCTGGCAAGGGGTTTGCTGTGGTTGCGGCGGAGGTCAAAGAACTTGCAAGGCGAACCGCGGACGAAACGCGCCATATCGCCCTGCAAATCGAAGAAATGCATAATGACATGTCCGAGGCAGTAACGGCAGTTGGCAAAATTGCTGCGGTTATCTCGGAGACTAAAGATATTACCCGGATGATTGCTTCCGCCGTTTCCGCGCAATCCCAAAGTGTGAGCGATATTTCTGGCGCAATGGCGGTGGGCGTGAAGCAGGTTACTGCTATTAGCGGCGAAATTAGTGAAATTTCTGCCCATGCAGAGCAAGTTTCCCGCGGGGCAACCGAAGCTTCAAATGGAGTTAAGGCAGTATTTGAAGCGACGACGGAAATTTCGGTGAAATCAGTTGAAGTAGCAGGCAGTGCCGATAAAATGGCTTCGGTGATGAGCAACATTGCCTTGGCCACCAAGGAAATTGCCCAGGGAATTCAGGAAATTACCCAAAGCATGCAGGAGGCTGACGCCGCTACCGCAGATACCGCCGGCAGAGCCACTCAGACAAGCGAGGCGGCGCATCAAATGGGAGAAGTGGCCAACCGGCTAGAGATTTTGGTTGAGAAGTTCAAATCGTAAACGATAAATTGGGAATATGCGTGGTGGTGAGGATGAAGCCCAATTATGAATTGTTGCAGGAATTTATTGAAGAGGCAAAAGCTCATATCGGTTCGGTGGAAGCAGGTTTGCTGCGTATGGGAGAAGACGAGTGTGACGCCGACTGTGTCAATGAAATGTTCCGAGCCGTTCATAGCATAAAAGGCACAGCCGGCTTTTTCGAACTGACTGAAATTGTTGAGCTGTCTCATGCGATAGAAACTCTTTTTGGCAAGCTGCGGGATCAGGAAATGAATATAAATCCGACGATGATCGATGCGCTGCTGACGGTGACGGACGTGTTAAAGGAGCTTGTTTTAAACCCTGAGCTGTCAACGGGGTGCGATATTACACCTTATGTGACGATCGTTAAAGACTTTTTACCGGCAGGAAAAAGGCAGGAGACAGATGAGGCTGGGGCAGATTTTTCGGCCTGGGATGTATGGAACCAACTCACGGACCTGGAAATGCAAGAGAAACAGATGGCAGCAGCGCTGCCGGCAGAAAGCTTCCTCCCGTCACCGGCTGTTAGTCAGCTGTTGACTGAGGCTGCTTTTTCCGCAAATGGCCCCGCCAAACCAGGTGAACCGACTCGGCCGATGGAAGGCAAGACAAGAACGGCGTCAGCGGGAGATACTGTCCGGGTGAGTGTCGCGCTGTTGGATGATCTGCTTAATATGGTGGGCGAAATGGTTCTCAGACGAAATCAACTACTGCGGATTGCGCAAAACACGGGTAAAGATGTGTTCCAGCTTGATGTCGTTGCCCAGGGCATAGATACGTTGACGACGAACTTGCAGGAAAAAGTCATGAAGACCAGGATGCAGCCTGTCGCCAATGTATTCAATAAATTTCCGCGTATTGTGAGGGAATTGTCGCGCAAACTGGGGAAAGAGGTAGAACTGGAGATGGCCGGTCTTAGTGTCGAGCTTGACCGCTCCATTATTGAGGCACTGATCGATCCGATTACTCATCTGGTGCGAAATGCGCTCGACCACGGCATTGAGTCTCCGCGGATCAGAGTCGCTGGCAACAAGCCCCCGGACGGAAAATTGGTATTGCACGCCTACCATGAAAGCGGGCGGGTAATCATTGATGTAAGGGACGATGGTGCCGGAATTGATATCGAGGTGATCAGAGCCAAGGTTTTGCAAAAAGGCTGGATTAGCGAGAAAGAAGCGGGACTGCTAAGTGAGTGCGATATCCTAAACTTCATTATGCGGCCGGGTTTTTCAACGGCGCAGGAAGTTACCGATCTTTCCGGCCGTGGTGTTGGTATGGATGTGGTAAAAACCAATATCGAGAAGCTTGGGGGCAAGGTGGAGCTTTTTACGACAATGGGAGCGGGAACTACCTTCCGGCTGATATTGCCGTTGACGCTGGCGATTATTTCCTCGTTTATTGTTGAGGTGGCTGGCAGCGCTTTTGCCTTGCCTCAGGCCAACGTGAAGGAACTGATTCTCATTCAGCCTGGTGAGATGAGTGAAAAAAGGATTGAGTTTATCCATACTTGTCCGGTTTTACGACTCCGCAAACGGTTGCTGCCGCTTGTTCGGCTGGCTGATGTTCTGGAAATTGATGACGGAACGGGCGATGGAAGCGAGGAGCGTTTCGCCTATTTTGCCGATAAGAACCGGACCTTCCGCATTCTGGTGATTAAGAGCGGTCATTTGCACTATGGTCTTGCGGTTGATGCAGTATACGATACGGAAGAAATCCTAGTGAAGCCCGTGCCTGCGGCGCTAAAGGCCTGCGGCTGTTATTCCGGGGTGACTGTCTTGGGTGACGGACGGATTGCCATGATCATCGACCCGGAAAGCCTTCGGCTGGAGGCCAACCTTTGTCAGGTAGAAGAAGCCGCCAAGCCGGCGGAAGTGCATCCGGCAGAAAAGAGTCCGCTCTCAGAGCAGCAGTCTTTATTGCTGTTCAAGGCTTCGGGCGGTGAAATACTGGGCGTTGATCTGGCCATGGTATCGCGGGTGGAGGAGATTGCCTTAACCCGTATTCAAAAAATTGGTTCCCGGCATTACTTCATTTTCCGTGATCAGCCGATTCGGGTGATTCGACCTGAGCATTATCTGCCGATTTCCAGACGAAAAAATAATCCCTCTAAGGTTTATATCATTTTACCTAAGTTTGTACGGCATCCTGTGGGTATTATCGCCGAAGAAATTTGTGATGCCGTTTCAACTAATATTGAACTAGATATCACCGGCGTTAGCAGCGACGGTATCATCGGAACCACCGTGGTTGATGGGACAATCGTTACGCTACTGAATATTCATGACCTCCTGAAAAAGGCGGCGCCGGAGTATTATACGCAAAAAACTGTTGAGGAAAGAAAGGGTTCCCGAGAGCTTTCCGGCGAAAGATCGAAGGTGAAAAAAGCCGTGATCCTTTTGGCTGAAGATACGCCGTTTTTTTCCAGGACAATTAAAAGCTATCTTGAAAATGAAGATTATACGGTGATCGCCGTCGAGAATGGCTGCGATGCGCTTGAGGTGTTATCACGGCAGACCGTGGATGTTGTGATTAGTGACATTGAGATGCCGCACATGAACGGGTTGGAATTAGTGAGAGCCATTCGGTCCAGCGAGACGTTGAGGCACTTGCCTGTGATCGCATTAACTTCGCTGAGCAGCGATGCTGATAAAGAAAGAGGCCTAAGGGCCGGGTTCGACCTTTATGAAGTAAAACTGGACAGGGCTCGGCTGCTGGAAAGCGTTGATCAGGTATTGCGGCACTAAGGCGTGGTGGTTTGGCAGAAGCCTGGCGGATTTCCAGGTGTGGGACAGGGCGCATAAAAGAGGGGAGAAGCGTAAGTGGCACGTATTCTTATTGTAGATGATTCTGCTGTGGCGCGGAAAAGCCTGAGGGAAATAGTGACCTCGCTGGCACACACGGTAGTGGGGGAAGCGGAGAACGGGACGCAAGCTTTTGTCGAGTACACCCGGCTTAAGCCTGATATAGTGACAATGGATTTGACTATGCAAGGGATGTCGGGAGCCGAAACCACGTCGAAGCTCATAGCCACCTTTCCTGAAGCGCGGATTATTGTTATTAGTGCGATGGAAGAGAGACGGGTAGTCCTGGACGCGCTGGAACGCGGTGCCCGTCATTTTATTATTAAGCCGATTAACCAGGAAAAGGTTGCTTCTGTATTAACCAATGTCCTGCAGCAAGCGTTTGATAAGCATAAGCACCGGGAACTTGTCCGCAAGATGAAGGGTATGGGGGATCCGGCTTCGGTACGGCCAGAAAACGTATACATGCCGCCTCATCAGATTATGCGGGATGGTAGCTTGACGATCGTCAAGGTTAACGCTAATTTGACGATGACCAGTTGCCGGTCTCTGGCTATTGAGATGGAAGAATATCTGACAGGCGAACCGAAGATGCTGTTTGATTTTGGCGTTACTGCCGGTTTCGATAAAAAGGTTTTAGCCGAAGTCGACAAGCTTATACGGAAAATTGAGGAGGGGCCTGGAATATTGAAGGCTGTTTCGCGCAATTCGGAGTTTGTCGATTTAGTAAACACAACAGCGGAGGCGCCTGCTTTGGCGGCGATTATCCGTTATTTGCCTAACTAAGAAGGAGAGCAGGGAGAAAGATGCCGAGGATTTTAATTGTTGACGACAGCCCGCTTAATTTAAAAATTATCAGCAGGCTCCTAGGAGATGACTACGAGGCGATTGTTGCCGAAAACGGGCAAACGGCAATAGACATTGCGACACAAACTCCTCCTGATTTAATTTTGCTGGATGTGCTAATGCCGGGGATGGACGGCTTGGCTGTCTGCAAATTTCTTAAGAATCAGTCGTCTACTGCCGAAATCCCCATAATTTTTATCACTGTCGTTTCGGATTCGAAGGATATAGTAAAGGCATTTGAAGCAGGGGGACAAGATTATATTACAAAGCCATTTTGTTCCCTGGAGCTGCGCGCCCGGATTAAAACCCATTTGGATTTGAAAGCCTCCAGGGAGGTTTTGCAAGTCTACGCTAAACAACTGGAGGGAAAAAACCGGGAACTGAGTGAAACGCTGGTAAAGCTGGAGGCCATGGCCACAACGGATTATTTGACCAATATCCCTAACCGCCGCTATGTAATGGGTTGGTTGCATCATGAAGTTATGAGACTACAACGAAATCCGGGAACTATGGCCATTATTTTGGCTGATATTAAACACTTTAAGCGGATTAACGATACCTTTGGTCATGACTGCGGCGATTACGTGTTGAAAGAGATTGCAAAAATCATGCGAGGCAATATCAGAGATCAGGATGTAATTGCAAGGTGGGGCGGCGATGAATTTCTGTTGGTGCTGCCGGTTACCGATCTTGCGGGAGCTCACATCGCGGCGGAAAAGATAAAGTTAGCGCTGGAGGCTGCGAAGTTCTGTTATGAGGAAAGTAAATTGGCGCTGACAGTGACTTTTGGCGTGGTGCAATTTGATCCTCAGTTGGATATTGATGCGAACATAAGGCGGGCGGATGAAGCCCTATATCAACAAAAAGGGGCTTGCAGACACCCAATGTAGGATAAGACGAAGAGCCTGGCGGCAGCTTGCAGTGAAGGTATAAAGAAGACAGGACGCAGGCTATTCCGAAATCAAATAGGTAAGGCCGGGAAGGATAAAAATCCCTCCCGGCCTGCTTTTTTACAAACGCATACCATATGCTATGAGTCGGGATGAAAATTGATGAAAAAGGAACGCCTTTTCTCCCTAATCTTTCATATCTTTAAGAAGAAAAAAGCCTGACTTTATTAGTCAGGCTTTTTACGTGAACATTTTATCGAATCAAAACATGTGTTGGATCCTTTATGGTTGAAGCGGCCCAGCTAGAATGTTTTGGCTCTGTTTTAAAACTTCTTTTTCATCATCACCTGGTAATCAGTATTCGAATTGTCAGGGTCTTTTTCAATCTCAATAGACCGGTCATTTTTCTCATCTAACTGAACATGGACAACTCCACTCTTCACATTTACACCTGGCATGACTTCAAATCCTTTTTTCTCTTCACGTTTAATAGACATCGTATGATTAGACAAATCATTTGCTTTGTCGTTAACAATAATTTGCTTATCCGGTGAATGGCGTTGTGAGCCAATTGACCGTTGATCAATACTTGGATTCTGCGAAGGAACAGCTACTTCCGGCTTGTTCTGAGTCGAAGCATTAGCAGGAGGCTGCGCAGTTAAAGGACTCTGATTAGGCAATTCTGCAGGAGGCTTATCAAAATAACGGTTGCCTACCCAAGCCAGCAAAACGATTAAACATAAAATTACTGTTCCTATAATCGGCTTCTTCTTTATAATTTTCGCCCATATTGATTCCATAAGTACCTCTCAGGCCTTTCTTTGCTAAGCAGCTTTTACTTCCATCATTATTATATAATACAATCCATTCCACATTCTATTAATAATGTAAAAAGTTATGATATATATTTTAATATCCAGGCCGTAAAAGATAGTTCCTTTTTATTATTCCGATAATTCTTAATGCGATCTCTGGCAAGTGCAACATCCAATTCAAGAAGTACTTTCATAATGGAAAGAATTTTGGAAACAGCAATATAGGTTGTATAAGGATTTATATCGGATACAGGATAATTACTCCCTGATCGGTCATAATACCTGTATATTAGCAAAAGGAGAAACAATCATGTCAAATCATGATACCATTAGACTTACAGCAGCCGAAGTATCTTCCCTCTGGAGTCAATATCAGGCAGATACAATGGTTTCCTGTGTATTTACCCACTTTCTGAATACTATCCAAGATAGCGAGATACGCTCTGTTATTGAATATGCTATGCAAGAATCTCAAAAGCATATCCTCACAATAAAAGAAATTTTTGTCAAAGACGATTATCCTGTTCCTTTCGGATTTTCACCATCGGAAGATGTTGTCACTACAGCCCACCGCATGTTTACTGATGTTTTCATGCTGATGTATCTACGGCAGATGTCCATTATTGGCATGGCAGGTGCCGGTCTTACAATCGGTACAGCAGCCCGATCCGATGTTAGTATCCTATTCATGGAAGTCATAGCCGGAGCAGTAAAATTACACGACCGGGCGCGGCAGCTTTTACTGAAAAAAGGCCTTTACGTTCGGCCCCCTTCAATTTCAGCGCCGCTTAAAGCAGAATACATACAGAATCAAAGTTTCCTTAGCGGCTTTTTCGGCGAAAAGCGTGCGCTTACCGCCATGGAGATTACTCATTTAGTCCAAAATATTAAAACAAACGAGATGGGTAAGGCAATGTCCATTTCCTTTGCTCAATGTGCACGGAATGATGACACAAAGAACTTTTTATGGCGAGCAAAACAAATAGCAGAAAAGCATATTGATATCTTTACCACTACATTAAATAAGGAAGACGTACCTGTTCCCATGTCCTCCGATTCCTGTGTGACCGATTCCACAGCAGCCCCTTTCTCTGACAAATTAATGATTTCTCATGTATGTATGATGAATGCCGCTGGTATTGGGAATTACGCCGTTAGTGCAGCGGCATCACAGCGCCGTGATCTCGCATTGTCATATGGTCGCCTAATGGCAGAAATCGGACTACTGGCTGAAGACGGTGTTCAAATCATGATAGATAATAACTGGTTGGAACAACCACCAATGGCAGAAGACCGAGCTGTCTTGGTTGGAAAGCATTAGCGTTATGACGAATCAAATTGAAAAAGTATTGTGGAGTATCGCTTTTCCAGGGTTTGGCCAAATTCTAAATGGTAAGCTGGCTAAGGGCGTCATATTTTTAGGGCTGGAATTTTTGATCAATGTAAAAGCCAATCTTAATCAAGCCATCGTCTTTAGTTTTATTGGCGATACTGAGCAAGCCATTCATATTACAAATTATGAATGGATCATGTTTTATCCTTGTGTTTACTCCTTTGCTATTTGGGATGCATTCCGAGATGCAGGAGGCAGCAAAGCTGCCTATGCGTATCTGCCCAGTGTGTTCAGCGCCTATTTCGGAACACTCGGAGTGGTCTATTCCACTGTTTTTGCAATTTTCGGCATCCTGTTGGGACCAATTTTACTCGGGATCCTCGGCTTGGCAGTTGGAGCAGCATTTGGTGGGATTGTTAAAATGCTGCTCACCTTTCGTAACAATTCCAAACTGTCAAAAATCACATTGCCGAAATAAAAAAGCTGCTATAATCGGGAAGCTGATAGTATGAATCTGGGGTTGAGTATCATTAAAACGAAGCAAGGGGACGTTCTTATTGCTTCTTTCTACGTGAGAGAAATGAAGCAAAATGAACGTCCCCTTGCTTCCTGAATTCATTTTGATAGGGTGTAGCGCACTCTCTGAGGAATTTGAAGCGTTTACGTTTTTTTATTGTCGACATATCGAGATAGATTTTGCTGCCAACCGGCACGACTTTGAAAAAACTTCTATTGCGTCAAATGTTAAAAATGCCTCTTTTAAATTGTGCTTCTCATTTCTTTCGCATACCGCTAATATGCTCTATCTCAATTCTAATTACTGTGCATTTATCTTTAAATGCGTCAATTACTTTCATACCTTTTTCCTGAAATTCCGGACTATATCTTTGTATGAATTTTTTTAGTATTTTCACTTTTTCCGGCTCATCCGCCAGATTAGCTTTTCCAAATACAACAACACTTTCATACTTCGCCGTAAATGCCGCAGGCACTATCTCTGAATAGCCAATGACGGTGAAACTAACTCTATTATTATCAGAAATATTGTCCAGTTTATGCCCCTCAAGAGCACAGTGCAAATAAATTGCATCATTTAGAACGATATAGTTTAACGGCACACCATAAGGTTGCCCTGCTTTATCAACTGTAGAAAGCACCCCGTATTCAGCATTATTTAAGATATTCATAGCCACATCGCGGCTTACTTGCTTATTAATATCTCTGGCATTTCTCATTGAATACCTCGATTAAAAGATTTTAATCTGCAATACGATTAGATTCTTTGAACTCGTATTATAAAAACCATGCCCCTCACCTCTTGGCGAAAGGATAATATCTTTCTCTTTCAATACAAACTCTTCACCATCAATCGTTAATCGACCGCTCCCCTCTACAATATAAAATACTTCATCCATATCTTGATGGGTGTGTTCGGGTGTAGTCTGCCCCGGTGCATATAATAACAAACCGACATCAAGTTTACTACCTTCATGCCCCAATGCTTTACGCACTGATTTTTCTAGAGAAAACTCTAACAAGGCATCAATGTTTATCTTTTTCACAGTAGGCTCTCCTGTTCTTTATGGCAGTACTCAATATTCAAATGGCACTGCCAGTTATTCTAGTAATCTTTTTACTAATAATCGGCGGAATGAATGTTGCTATTGGAACAGCTATCGATAAAGCAATCATCCAATTTTTCAGCCAATGTATTGGAAAATCTACAGCCCCATTATTCACCATTGTCAATACTGCCGATATTATAACCGATGTTAGGCTCCCCATAGTAAAACCAAACAATACTCTAGTGTACTTCACGTCTATCCGCATCTTTTTCACCTCTTTTGTTTTAGCGATAATACGGCCAGAGAGTTGTCTCTGAGCTGCATTTGATACTATAATAGGAAATGAAATTACGTTTGACAAGAAGGCACTATTTAGTCTGAAACATACCAAATGGTGACAATTGGTGTTTTTGCTGGAGGTTTGAATGAAAAAAATTCAACTTTGCCCTATAGAAGAAACGGTCAATCTAATAGGTCACAAATGGAAAGTCCTTATCTTAAGAAACCTGCTGAGCGAAAGTCCTCAGCGCTTTAGCGATCTTCTTCGGGGTATTAACGGGATAAGTCAGAAGATGCTGACTCAGCAACTTCGTCAGATGGAGCAAGATGGCCTTATTTTTCGAAAGGTCTATCCAGAAGTTCCCCCTAGGGTTGAGTATTCTTTATCTGCAGTCGGCTGGAGCCTGCAGCCTATTTTAGAATCAATCAGCGTTTGGGGGAAAAACTATTTAGTAACAAAAGGTATGGATCAAGATAAGTTCATTGATGATTAAAACCTCTTTAGTATCATTGTGAAATAGAAGTAATATTAATAAACTTTATTTTGGGTTACTACAAAATTCTAATACGGCATAGCGATGGCTCTATTAACAGGAATGCTTACTAAGGGGATTTTCTAGTGTCACAGGAACCGTCCCTGTGACACTGCGCGCTGTTCGTAAATAATGTTGCTGTAATAAAACTATGGAAAAAGCCAATGTAGACGTACATCTACATTGGCTTTTGGAACGACTGCTGCTTACGCGTGGCTTATTAATTTTTTTGACATGTTACCATTAAAAATTTAAATGGAGGTTTATTTTCCGCATCCTTATGCGGCTCAACAATTTCCGAAGTTCCTCTCAGTCCATATTCCCCAAATTCTTGCTGTATCGAGTCAGAATCATAAAAAAACATTTTTACCCCTTCCATTACCTCAAAATAATCTTTACCCAATTGCTTGCCCTTTCCAAACATCGGGGCTTCTTTTGAAATCGTGGTAAAAATCATGTATCCGTTTGGTTTTAACTGGCTATAGCAATCTTTAATAAATTTCTTTCTTTCGTTATTATTTAATAAGTGAATCAGTGCGTAGCAAAATATACCGTCATAAAGTTTATTCTCAAAGGGCATTTCAGTTACTGACCCCTGATAGATATTAATATCAATGCCATTTTGTCTTGCCAAATTAATTGCTGTTTTTGAAATTTCAATACCTGTTACATTCATTCCGTTGTCAATAAAAACCTTTGCATTTCTGCCATATCCAATACCCGGTATTAATAGGTCCTTGACGTTCTTTTCAAGAAAAAAGTCTTTTGTTAAGATTGCCGAGTCTGAAGGTTCAAACCCCCACATTGTTTGTTTTTCTATAAAACTGGACTCCCAGAATTCTGTCATAATGTTATCTCCTTAATATTTAATTTTGGCTCTGTCCATTGCTAGTTTTCAAAGACATCATGACTATTATACTATGGCATCCGTTAGTCTAATTATCTCGAAGCCAGTTTTGCCCCTTCAAATTCATTATGTGGCCAATGCACTCCTGAGAGGAAAAATATTAAATATATTGAAGTATTTTACAATTGGGTGTATTGTCAAGACGTGGCAGGAGGTTCATATGTCTTATCAGTTAGGATTTTTTGAAGTAATTAAGGCGGATTACTTATCTGATGCTATGGGAATGGTCATGATGTTAGGGATACCGCTCGTTGTGGCAGTGGCGATCATATATCCGGCGATAAAAAACGGAAATACAAAGCAGATTTGCTTGGCTGTAGGGCAGGCTTTGATCATCCCATTGGCGATGTTTGCCTATTCAGGATATACGATGCAGGGTACGGGCTGGAGGGTGGAAGGTGACAAACTGGTGCTGAAAGCCTGGCCTGTAACTGAAATGGTGGAGCTTAGCTCGGCGAGGGCGGCGCTCTTAGATCAAACCAGCGCATGGCGGCCGACCATCAGGACATATGGTCACGGGACACCGGGTCTGACGACCGGGCGGTGCAATCTGGCAAACGGTAAGAAAGCAATCGTATTCAGACATGAGTACTCGGCGAAGATGTTGCTGCTGCAGGTTAGTAACCAGTACTACCTGATAAGCCATCCGGGAGTGGAAGAACTGGCAGCGGAATTGGCGCGTCGAGGGGTGCCTGGCAATATTCAGTAGGTACGGCCTGCCTAACTTAATAACTATAAAAGACCGAGCAACTCTTCCACTAAGATTACTGGTTGGGTTATGTTGATCATAAATGGATATGTTATAGAAAAACAAAGTACGATAATTTATTGTGAATCAATAAGTTATCGTACCTTTGTTTTCATTTCAAATTTAAGCCGAACTCGTCGAATAAACCTTTTTCTCCAGCAGCCGTTACACGTACAGCACGTCCATCAGATAGATACTCTATCCACTTGAGTTCAAATAAGCGCTGCGTAAGCGAAGCCCCTAAGCTGCCAGCCAAGTGATAACGACGTTCGCTCCAGTCTAAGCATCGGCGAGCAAAATAACGACGACCTTTTGGCCTTTTTTCGACTTCTACTCCAAAGTTTCGTAATTTTATTTTACCTGCATCCGTTAATTTGAAATCTTTATCTTGCTTCTCTAAAACCCCAATTTCAAGCAATCTTTCGGTTAAGCTCACTCCCAGTTTGCCTGCCAAATGATCATAGCAAGTTCTTGCAAGTTGTAGAGCATTTGCTTGATTTGATTCTCGCAGGGAACGAATTGGTTTTGAAGGCGCAATCGCAAGCAGGGCTTCAAGAGCGAGTGCAACTTCGGTGGTTGCAAGGCGATAATATTTATGTCGACCAAAAGATTCTTGTTCGAGGAGGTTGCCTTTTATCATTTTAGCGAGATGTGTACTTGCTGTCTGCGGTGATATGCGAGCTGAACGGGCCAGATCTCCAGCAGGTAAGGCTTTTCCACCAAGTAGACTTAGCAGCATGACTAACCGTGAAGGGTCGCCAATAAGGGTGGCGATTTCTACGAGATTAGGATTTACCAAATTATTTTAACACCTCCATAACAACATTCATGCTTCGATCATAACCGAAATGTTACCATGTTACAATACGTTTAAATGAATTTAGGATATGTGGAGGTATTGTAGATATGGATGGCAAGCACGACTTTATCGAGAAACATGGTTATATCAAACAGCGCGAAGAGGGATTATTTGCAATACGGATTCGAACCATTGCAGGTAACTTAACTAGTGATCAATTACGTAACTTGGCGTGTTTATCAGATAAATACGCTAATGGGCAAGTGCATATTACGACTCGACAATCAGTCGAGCTTCATTGGGTACAGGAAGATCGATTAGCAAGTATTTTTCAAGAAATACACGATTTGGGGTTATTGCATGCAGTTCGCGGATCCCGAATATTTACCGCTATTGCTTGCCCTGGAATAAGCCTATGTAAAAAGGGGATTTGTAATACGGTAAATCTAGCTGAACAACTGGATGCTTTAATGGTGGGGCGACAGCAGCCATCAAAAACTAAAATTGCTTTAAGTGGTTGTCCAAATTCTTGCGCTAAGCCTCAGATAAATGATATTGGTCTGCATGGAGTTATTATCCCAACTGCAGGTAGTGGCTGTATTGGTTGTAAAACCTGTGAAAATATTTGTAAAGTTAAGGCAGTTTCGGTGCAGGATGGTAAGCCGAATATTAAAACAAAAAAGTGCATTAACTGCGGATTATGTGTGAGAAATTGCCCTAATCATGTCTTGCGTATTCATAAACAAGGATACAGCCTGTACATAGGCGGAAAGATCGGGAAGAAACCGATGCTGGGGCATAAGATTTTTACCGTTATACCAGAACAGGAAGCTATGTTCTACATCGAAAATATACTTGGTGTTTATAATCGATTAGCCTATAAAAACGAGCGGATCGGTGATGTGATCAATCGAATTAGTTTAAGCAGTTTCCTACAAGAGGTATTACAGCATGTTTGATTAAATGATAGATAATGTTCTATCTTGCACAGAGAAGATTCTATTGGGCTGTAAATAAATCTGTTAGTGTCAGGGAAGCTGCTCCTGTGACACTAACAGATTTATTTCCCCACGCATCAATGAGGACTCACTATTAAGGTCCTTATGGACTCTCCTTGATGATGAATCCAATAGAATTCAGTATTTCGTCATTGTCACTGGAGTTCCAATATCTATTTTTTCAAAGAGTTCTTCGATATCTTGATTATACATTCTTACGCAGCCGCCGGAAACATACCCTTCTACAGGTCCATTCCATGAACCGTGTAAACAGGTTTTATCTGATGATAATACTAACCTTCTTGAGCCTAAGTCTATATCACCTTGCTTTTCAAAAATCAACTTCTCGATCACTACATAACTTCCTGGTGGGGTAGGTGTTTCGGGTTTTCCGCTGCCAACACGATATTCTTTAATAAGTTTGTCGTTTTCGAAGTAACAAGCACGGTGGGTATTCAGATTAACTTCCACACGAGTTTTCATTATTCATCACTCCTCGTGATTATTCTATGCCGTCATTATGTCTTTTGAATCCCAAAATTACACTCGTATGAAATGACAAGTGGTAGGCCTACCAGAGGGACGTTCTTATTGCTTCGTTCTATGTGAGAGCTATGAAGCAAAATGAACGTCCCTCTGCTTCGTACAGGCTTAGGTGTAGTCTCGATGGCTGTGGGGAAATAGGGTATGTGGTTCCGCGGACGTAAGAAGAAAATATTAGCCGGGTTCCATATTGGAGTTTAAGCCGTCACAACGGTTATTTTTTTAGGTATCTAGGATCACTAACAAGAGAATAATATTACTGGCAACAGGATTTCCTAGCCTGTTTCTGCAGCCTAATATTTAGGCTCATTTTGCATAAAATAAGAATGACAATCTTGTCATGTGACAGTGTTGTCATATGGATTGTATCATGCTATTATATCTTCAAAGGAGATGATAGTGTGCCGAAAGACACTTTCGATAATTTGAGCGATGCTAAAAAACGGAGGATTTTTAATGCCGCCGTGCAGGAGTTTTCAACCCGGCGGTTCAGCGAGGCATCCATCAATCAAATTGTGAAGACCGCCGGAATACCCAGGGGAAGCTTTTATCAGTATTTTAGCGGTAAAGAGGATATCTTTCGTTATATGTTCGAGGAAATTGTAAGGGAGAAGCGGGAGATTATTCGCCACGCCGATGCCTTAGACCCGGACGCGGATGTTTTTGAAATCTGTATACAAGCAACCAAAGCCTCATTCGAGTGGGGCCGGTCAAAACCGGAATATAGCCAGATCGGTATAATGATGGAGATTGATAATAGTGAATTCATTACTAAGCTCCGAGCTGCTTCGTTCGAAGGTTTGATCAAAATGATCGCGCGTGATAAAGAGCGCGGCTTGATAAGGTCGGAAGTTGATGCCGACCTGGTCGCGGATATGATTTATTCTCTCATTTGGAAGCAGTTTTCCTTGTTTGGATTCGACGAGAATATGTTTCTAAAAAAGATCAACGAAGGTCTCAAAATAATCAAGGTAGGAATTGTAAGTGTTTAAGGATTGTTAGAATATAGCGGTCAATCGGTTTGCAGCAAACAAGGAGGAATATCAGTGAATCAATATGTACTTGGCTTCCAGGAGATCGATAAAACAAAGCTTATGATGGTCGGGGGCAAAGGCGCCAACCTGGGGGAATTAGCTAGAATTGAGGGGATCCAGGTAGCGGATGGTTTTTGTATTACCACCGAAGCGTATAAAAGAACCATCGGGCAAACGCCAGAAATTAATGTCTTGCTTGATCAACTATCGCGGCTAAAGGTGGACGAACGAGAAAGAATCGCTGAAATCAGCGGCAAGATTCGCAAGGTTATCGAAGGAATACCCATATTAAGGGACATAGAGGAAGAGATCACTCGTTATCTCTCAAAGCTTGGTGAAGAAACTGCCTATGCCGTGCGTTCCAGCGCCACAGCGGAAGATTTGCCAACAGCCTCCTTTGCCGGCCAGCAGGATACCTATTTGAACATTATCGGCAAGGATGCCATTCTTAAGCATATCAGCAAATGCTGGGCGTCGCTGTTTACTGACCGCGCCGTAACCTACCGCATCCAAAACGGCTTTGACCATCGCAAGGTCCATCTGTCCGTCGTCGTTCAGAAGATGGTTTTTCCGGAGGCAGCGGGGATACTGTTTACTGCCGATCCTGTTACCTCCAACCGGAAGGTGCTGTCCATCGATGCCAGCTTCGGCCTTGGCGAGGCGCTGGTATCGGGTCTGGTAAACGCCGATATCTATAAGGTACGTGACGGCAGAATCATTGATAAGAAGATATCCGCTAAAAAGCTGGCTATCTATGCCGTAAAAGAAGGCGGTACAGAGGAAAAGGAGATAGAGCCTGACCGACAAAACATGCAAACACTGACGGACGAGCAGATTTTGCAGCTTGAGGGCACGGGCAGAAAGATTGAAGCCTTTTTTAGCCGTCCGCAGGATATCGAATGGTGCCTTTATGAAGATACTGTCTACATCGTCCAGAGCCGTCCTATCACTACCCTATATCCTGCACCGGAGGCGAAGGATGGGAAAAACCATGTGTATTTTTCCTTCGGGCATCGGCAGATGATGACCGAAGCTATGAAACCATTGGGTTACAGCTTTTTTCAGGATTTTTTTAAATTGATTTCCGGTTCGGCGATGATTGAACTTGGTGGAAGGTTATATATGGACATGTCCCGTGAACTCAGCTTACCGATAATAGGCAAGAATTTGGCCAAAAGCATGGGCGTGATTGATATTTTGATGCAGAAGGCAGTTTATAATATTCTAAAACGGAAAGCTTTTATCCAAGGATTATCCCGGGAAAAAGGACTGACGTTGGGGGTTTCAGTGTGGTTGAAATGGGGAATCGACACACTAAAAACCTATCTTAGGAATGACCATGTTATTGTGAAAGACCTTATGGCGCATAATGAGATGGTGATACACGACCTGGAGCAAAGAATTGCCAAAGTAGCGGGAGATGAATTGTTTGATACTATTTTTAGAAGTTATACGGACATAAAGGATGCGGTTTTTGCCGGCTACGGGGCAGTTTTTACCGGTGCCTATGCCAGCTCCTGGATCAATAAAAACATGCAGAAATGGCTGGGGGAAAAAAATGCAGCTGATGCCCTTGCCCAGTCGGTCCCCGATAATGTTACCTCCGAAATGGGGTTGGAGCTTTTGGACGTAGCGGATGTCGTGAGAAAGTATCCGTCAGTAATTGAATTTTTTGCGCATGCCCGTGACGAGACGTTTTTTGCGGATTTAGCTGAATTGGAAGGCGGGCAAGACGTAAGTGCTTCCATCCGGGTGTACCTTAAGAAATATGGTATGCGTTGTTCAGCGGAAATTGATATAACCAGGCCACGGTGGAATGAGAAACCGACGACACTTATTCCCATGATTCTTAGCAATATAAAGACTTTCGGGCCGGGTGCCCACAGTATGAAATTTGAACAAGGGCTGGAGGAAGCAAGACGGAAGGAAGAGGATATTTTAAGCCGGTTGGAACAACTGCCCGGTGGAAAGAGCAAAGCCAAAAAGACCAAGAAGATGATCAGTGTTTTGCGTAATTTTGCTGGATACAGGGAATATAGCAAGTATCTGCTTGTCTGGTACCTCTGGATTATCAAGCAAGCATTAATGAAGGAAGTCGATAAGCTCGTGCAAAAGGGAGTGATAAGAGATCGGGAGGACATATACTATCTATCTTTTACGGAATTGAGGGAGACAGTGAGAACGAACCGGGTGGATTATAGCCTTATAGCAAAGAGAAAAGAAGACTATGAGGTTTTTAAGAAACTGACGCCTCCCCGGGTCATTACCTCTGAGGGTGAGATTATCTCCAGTGAATACGATACCGGCAACATTCCCCCAGGTGCTTTGGCTGGTGTGGCGGTTTCCTCCGGCGTGGTTGAGGGGCGGGCGCGGGTCATCTTAAACATGGAGGATGCCAATATCGAAGAAGGTGATATTCTGGTTACTACCTTCACTGACCCTAGTTGGACGCCGGTGTTTGTAGCTATTAAAGGTCTGGTGACGGAAGTGGGCGGGATGATGACCCATGGTGCTGTTGTTGCCAGAGAATACGGCCTTCCGGCCGTAGTAAGTGTGGAGAATGCCACCCGATTGATTAAAGACGGACAGCGTATCCGGGTAAACGGAACGGAAGGATATGTAGAAATTCTAAACGGAGGGTCTTATACGGCATTGCAATAAACAAATACTGGCGCTTTGTGGCCTTAGATGTGTTTTCTTTTCATAATGAACAGCCGGCAGGAATAAATGAAGCATATTTGGGCTTGGTGAGTTGAATATACTAACTAACGAATAAGTTTCGTTATTTTAATCTCTCTCAAGGAAATGAAAAAGCATAGGTTCATGGATTAACCATAATCCAGAATCTATGCTTTTTCATTTCCTTGAGTAATGTTCTCGGTTAAATCCTTAAGAAAAGATATCTGATCCAAATATCTATATTGAAAGCAACTAACAGAATGCCTTCCGTAAAACCGATTAATATTCATATTTGTATTCATTTACATTCATAGTTCCAAAGAGAAATAGCAAAGCAAAAAGACGCCAATAGCCGTTCCCAATCCCATAATTGATAATATACTTAACGATTTTTAGTTTTGCCTCACTAATATTAATTACTTAATTGAACAATAGTTAAAGAGCGATTCATATAACCTAAAATCATCGGAAAATCCGTACTAATACTTGCACCTACAGCATCTCCTGCTGTTAAGGAGGCTTGAACGACAAAGGTTGAACTGCTTCTGTTAGATATTTTGAAAAAAGTAGTGGTATCGCCAAAAATCGGTCCGCCATTGACAGTAATAATCGCATTTAGATATGGTTGATCCGGATCTGGATCAGTAGTGGCTTCAGCGTTAATCGATATCGTTATTTGGTAGATTCCACTTTCTCCGACCACTAATTCATTGCCCGTTCCACTGACTGTAATCGTATCTGATAAAGGTCCAACAATACTAAATGTGACGGGTGTGAATGTTGTTCCAGGTGTTTCGTTGTTAGCTCCTCTTAAAGATCCAAAAGCCAAAACGACTTCTCCGGTAGGACCTGTCGGCCCGGTGTCTCCTGTGGCACCAGTAGCACCTGTGGCACCAGTAGCACCTGTGGCACCAGTAGCACCAGTAGCGCCTGTGGCACCAGTAGCACCAGTAACGCCTGTGGCTCCAGTAACACCTGTAGCGCCGGTAGCTCCAGTGGCACCTGTGGAACCAGTAATGCCTGTGGCACCGGTAGCACCAGTAGCACCAGTAGCACCAGTGATTCCCGGATCACCAGTAATGCCTGTGGCACCGGTAGCTCCAGTAGCTCCACTAGCGCCGGTAGCACCAGTGATTCCCGGATTACCAGTAACACCTGTGGCACCGGTAGCACCAGTAGCACCTGTGGAACCAGTAAGACCTGTGGCACCAGTAGCACCAGTGATTCCCGGATCACCAGTAATACCTGTGGCACCGGTAGCACCAGTGATTCCCAGATCACCAGTAACGCCTGTGGCGCCGGTAGCACCAGTGATTCCCGGATCACCAGTAACGCCTGTAGCACCGGTAGCTCCTGTGGCACCCGTGATTCCCGGATCACCAGTAATACCAGTGGCACCGGTAGCACCAGTGAATCCCGGATCACCAGTAACGCCAGTGGCACCGGTAGTTCCAGTGATTCCTGGATCACCAGTAACACCTGTAGCGCCGGTAGCTCCAGTCGGTCCGGTAGGACCAGTAGGGCCAATGCCTCCCGTGGCCCCTGTGGTGCCAGTTATACCAGTAGGCCCAACTGGTCCTGACGAACCTGTTGAGCAGGGAGAACAAATAAAACCTGGGAGGCAGCAGTGATGATTATGCGGTACATATGGAATATGATCTATCTTATAATGATGGTAATGCCAATGATCACAAACTTTTTTATTCATTCTATTGTCTCCTTTT
This sequence comes from Sporomusaceae bacterium FL31, assembly GCA_003990955.1. Lineage (GTDB taxonomy): Bacteria > Bacillota > Negativicutes > DSM-1736 > Dendrosporobacteraceae > BIFV01. Next base: position 782,622 of record BIFV01000008.1, on the reverse strand, counting down.
ATGTTTGCTTATTTTATTTTATGTATAACCGGTATAGTCTGTGACCGCTTTGCCGCCAGGCTTACCGGCTCTCGTTAAGAAAAAACTAGAATGTGCATCGATTACACGAACAAAAGCTATCAGGGAATTCTAAAAGAAAAAGGCATCATCCTAAGCATGTTTCGTAAAGGAAACTGCTGGGATAATGCAATAATGGAGAACTTTTTCAGTTATTTGAAATGTGAATGCGTAAGAGTTAGAAAGCGTTCGCTTCGATCCTTTCTAGATCTTGGCAAAGCAGTCGGGGAATATATATTTTACTATAATCACGAATGGACACAAAAGAAACTAAACAGCTTATCGCCAGTGATTTAGACAGCAGCTTGCTTTCGTCATATATCATCTTTTGTACGCAATTTAACAGGAACAATAGGGTGTCTCCTTTGGATAACCTCAATTTACAGCATTAATTTCTTTTCCAGCAATATAAGCTTTAATATTATCAGCTGTAAGCTCGATAAGTCTTTGCCTCGACTCAATACGTCTCCAACCGATATGTGGAGTCATGATTACATTTTCCATGGTAAATAAGGGATTGCTCGCTGCTGGGGGCTCGGGATCGTGAACGTCAAGAGCTGCACCAGCAATGTTTTTGTGTTGCAAGGCTTCAATTAGATCATTTTCTTTTATTAGTGGTCCCCTTGAAGTATTGATAATAAATGCTGATGGCTTGACCAATTTTAAACTATCTTTGTTGATAAGGTGTTTTGTGTTTGCGGTAAGTGGGCAGTGGAGAGTAATAAAATCACTTTGCTTGAGCAAGTCTTCCAAGCTAACGAATTCTACTCTTGGATCACCATATGGTTTTGGAAATAGATCATATATTAAAATGTTCATTCCTAGAGCTAATGCTAATTTTGCTACGTGGCGCCCAATAGCACCGCCACCAATCACTCCAAGTATCTTGCCCTGCAGCTCAAAATGTGGAACTTGAAGATATTTCGTAAAATTATCAAAATTTTTCTTTTGAATCATAATTTGTTGCTGAACTAATGATGAACTTAAATTCAATATAAAAGTAATCGCCATTTGTGCGACTGCTTCGGTACTGTATGTGGGCACATTGCATACAGCAATACCTTTTTCTCGGGCCGCAACGATATCAATATTATTATAGCCAGTACCGGCTTCGCAGATGAGTTTTACAGAGGCAGGAAACTGAGAAATGACATCCCTGCCTACAGGCATTTCTTTAGTAATAATAATGTCTTGGCCATTAACCCGTTCTAAAATCTCCTCATTGCTGCTTTCGGAGTATTTTGTGAAAGTGGTGAGCTCAGTAAGAGATGAAAAATTGAGCTTGTCGTCAAAATTTAGTTTACCAGAATTAAGAAAGACTGTATTTTTCTTCATAATTACCTCCACACTATTTATTATACGAGGATGCACTGATCTTGATAAAAGTTTACAGTGAGAGGACCTATCTGTAAAATGAATAATAATACTAAACAGCATTCCCTTTGATCATAGCCTAAAAGTGAGTGATCTTGATTATGAAATAAAACCTTCTCCCTATTTTAAAATAGGGAGAAGGTTTTTACTTGTTAGACTCAATAGTTAGAAGATAGTTTTCAGCAAACTGTAACCATAAACGAGCGGCATGGGACATGTATCGGTCTTTTTTCCATACGATAGACATATTGTGAATGATTTGAGGCTGCAGTAACGGTACAGAAGCAATGCGCTTGGTATCTAATCCATTGCACACCTCACTGGGCATGAAGGCAACTCCTAAATTAGCGGCGACAATTTGCGTCATTAACTCACGCTGAGAGGTTTCAAAAATAATATGAGGAGAAAACCCGGCATGATTGCACTGATTTATAATTTCATCATGTAGGCTAAAATCTTCACTGTATAATACAAACGATTCGTTAGCTAATGATGTTAACTGAACTGACGGTAACTGACTGATAGGATTTTGAGTGGAGACAATAATGCAAAGAGGATCTTTAGAAAAAGGTAAGGAGTCAAAAAGCTGCTTATCTGGTACTATGCACATGACGCCAATATCCAAGTTTCCGTCTTGAATAGCAAGGGCTATTTTTTTTGATCCATATTCAGATAGATTAATTTCTATTTTGGGGTACTTCTTTTTAAATTCTCCTAGCAATTCAGCAAATATGGTAGAACTTGTAATTGGCGGTAAGCCTATGAAAATTTTCCCCTTTTCCATTTTAATTTTGTTCTCAAAGTCAGTAGTGAGATTATGAAACATGAGCACAATTTGCTGTGCTTGTTCTAAGAAAATGATGCCAGCATCGGTTAATTGCACATACTTGGAGGTCCGGTTAAATAAAGGAGTTCCGAGTTCCACTTCTAAATCTTTAATTAATTTACTAATTGCTGATTGGGATACATGGTTCGCAATTGCAGCTTTACTAAAACTTTTTTGGCGAGCCACTTCAACAAAATATTCTAAATGCCGAATATCCATAATTAACACCTCTAACGACAGTGTACTATATGATCTAGTTATAGTAAAGACTGATTGTATATCTTTTACTCATATATAGAATCGCTTTAGATTATAGGCAGAGACAAATGCGAGTTACAAATATGAAGGAGATTCGATGCTAAGACAGAAGCGAGTTCTTGACTGACCAAGTTATTATTAAGGCATATCTTCGAGATAGTTCTATAGCGGTGAAACATACCAAGGAAAGTCAATGACTTTGAATCCTCGATCTGTTTATACGACAAATACTAACGATAATGACAGACAACAAACCCTATTCATAGGATAAACGGGGTCAAACGAGGACGTTGGTTGACGCAGTATCTTTGCGGAGGTTGTTGTATTTTTCACTGAAATCTGTTTTGAATTTGCTACTAATTTAAGTATATTAGTACAGGGTTATAATATATATGACAAAAGTTGCGGTTGTACAAGCCAACTCATACGATACACAAATCGTCGAGCAAGCTATGCGCCCACTTAGGCGGCATGTCCCAATATATACAGCCTGGCGATCGAGTATTGGTGAAGCCGAACATGCTTGAAGGGGTGGACAAAGGTCTTTCAGTAACTACCCATCCGCTGGTAGTTTTCTAGATACCTTTTCAGATGCTCCATACGTGACATTGGTGACATGTCGACTAATGGAACTAATATTTACATTTTGAGTTAAACAGCTTTAGTGGGCTGTTTTTTTATTTAAAAGGATATATGTAGACAAACGGGAATTTATCATTAGTGTATTGTTTAGTTTGCAAGAAATGGAGTCTTTTAGAGATGTTATAAAGTATGAGGTTAACAGTTTAAAGTCATGGTAATTCACGAATAATGGGATATTGAGAAGGTGATAATTTGCTGAAGCGTGGAGTTAGCTTTCAAATTCCTAATGAATACGGAAAACACTTATCACAAATACTTGAACCGCTTGATTGTACACCGTATAATTGGAAAATCGAATGTAGTACAGAAGTATGGAAACGGGTGTATGGCCAACAAGATGAGGATTTATTTGATAATGTAAACGTTGTTGACGGAGTAATCTTTGATGAGTTGATAAAGAGTAACATCTATTATGTGATTTTTACAACTTTAAAGGCATTTCCGAAGGGGACGCACTTACGTAATTTTAATACATATGAGGAGTTTCTAAAAAGCGATTGCGAATTATGTTTGTTAATTGCAGATTGCTGTTATGTTGAATTATATTGTAAAAATCTTACCACTCTAGAAAAACTTTATGATAACGCTAGAGCTAAGGAATACGAAAGAATTAAGTGCATCGATGAAAATGACCCCAGAACAAAAATGTGTACCTAAGCTGTCAGTGGGAATGGAGAGGTTTAATGGATTCTTTCAAAATTAAAGGTTCGAATGGGTTTATTGCTATCACATTTAAAGAAGTGTATGATTTCCCAGAAAGAACATCGGTATTAGGTGGATATGAGTGAGCGGGAATATTGAAATACAGTGTGGCAGTAAGGGGCGGTATAGTGCAAATGGGGAACTGTATTTTAGTACAGGCCAAGTTTATACCTTTTATCATCAGCTTAATCACGCCTATGAGAACCTGAGCGGAAAAGTTGTTTTTATTAATGAGTACGATAAAACTCTTGAAGTAAAGATAGAATTTGACGATAAAGGAAGAGTTCTAATTACGGGGCGATATCAGGAGTTCACTCATGAAAATAACGTATTGATATTCGAAATTTCTAGTGACCAAACATATTTTTTCGCGACAATTCAGGAACTTAGAACAATCGTAAAGAAATATGGAGGATTAAAAGGGTATAACAAGTATGAGTACGGTGAGAGCTATGAATAAGAAGAAAATAATAATAGATGGAAATAGATATAATGATATTGATGGGTTCTATGATGAAATAGATAAGGTGCTTACAAAAGGGCTGCCGTGGAAAACTGGACATAATTTAGATGCTTTAAATGACTTGTTGCGCGGAGGGTTTGGCGTTCACGAATATGGAGAACCAATCGTTATTATATGGGAAAACGCAAAAAAAAGTAGAGATGATTTCGGATATGATGCAACTATTAAACATTACGAAAGAATGTTAACGAGATGTCACCCGACAAATGCGAACAATGTAAGTTATTCTTTAGAAGATGCAAAACAGAAAAAGGGCGAAACATTATTTGAGGTAATCATCAAGATAATTCAAAGTCATGACAATATTGAATTGAAACTACAATAAAAATCAGCACTTAAAGTGCTGGTTTTTGTATTTGCAGGATAAATATACTTATTTACTTAATTGTAGTGTAGTGTAGATTCTTCGGAGGTAATTCAGAATGTATTTAGATAGAACAGATATTGAACTGCTATATCGTGACTCATTACTTGCCTTGAAATTTGTTTTGGAGCAATCAGGAGTAAGTTCTTGGTCAAAATGGATAGCTACGGACTTAGCTAAATGGGAAATTGAAAAGTCAGTCCGGCATCATCTTTCGGCTTACGGTGGAATGGGATCATTAAATGATTTAATTATCTGTACTGAGAATAAGCATAGTATTACGAAATCACAGGAACCATGGGTAAATTCTTTACTATTAGATCTATGTTCGCTATGTTACACTTTCGCTGTTTCTTTAAACGACCAGAAAGAAATTACTTTAGAAGAAATTGTTAAGGGTATGGGGAGATATAGTTACAAACTACAGGGGTGGAGATGTCTGTCCTGTGGTTATGCGGAATTGTCTGTTAATGAACTAGAAAGCTATGTCGCTCATGTTTTAGTGCGGAATGGCATTACTCAGGCTATGATTTCTAGTAATCTAATCTACTACACTGAAAAGACATTTCAGTTAGACATTCCTGAAGTGCAAGAGTACAGAGGAAATTTAAAGAAAGTAATAACAAAAAGCAATATCGTTATAAGTAACCGTACGGGATGGTTAAGGCCATGCCCGATATGTAATAGTGAAGATACAGCAGTTTATCGATGGGAAAAACAAAAAAGAAAAGGTCTGCTTTTTCACACGGAAGTTTTTGAGCCATCTGAAGATAACTTATCAATGCATTAATCCATTCAAGCGATGGGGGATAAGAAATGCTTACAATAAAAGAACTTGCTGAAGTTTATCGCCTTGGTTTAAATTGCGGATTCTTTAGTAAAGATGAAGTTATTCGCTGGATCGATGATTATATCGACCAAAACCGAGAACCCGATTATACTTTAATTGAGGTTTCGCTTTTACATAAAAAGAAAAGCGTCGAAATTTCATCGAAACTAAAAGAGTTGGAGGGCGAGCAACGTATGGGATATGCTGTGAATGCTCTCTTTGGTCTTTGCTATATGGAACTATTGAACGGTCACATCTCCGAAGAAGATAGTTGTTCTTTTTTGGTCAATTTACGAAATAGTGATAGTCTATTAAATGAGAAAATAATCAGAGAAATAGATGTACTTACTGACGAATATTATCTGGCAAAAAGGCAAATTTACGGTTCGATAAAAAGATACGTCTGCAAATATAAAGAAATTTTTAGTAGCCTTTAAACCTTATGCCGAGGAGTTTAAAGTAATAGTTAAAATGGAAGGAGAGCGTATGAATACATACAACATTGTGGAGAAGTGATAAATGATGGGACCCCGTAAATCTATTACCCCATGCTCCAAGAGATGAGTATAAGTTAGAAATTCTTAAAATCGTAAACCTACTTCAGGAGATAAATAGTACACAAGAACTAGAAGAGGAATCTATCAAATTTTTGTACGGTGTTTTGACGATATGTTTAAACGGAGTGAAAAAGACTGCTTATTGATTGCTAAGCGAATTATTGCCAAATTGCATACATAAGCCAACTAAAGAAAGCAGCGGAGCCAATTCGTAGAAGTTTATTCTACGATGGAGGATGTAAATGATAAATAAATTGCTTGAATATATAGATGAAAACTTTCCTAATTTACAGAATGACATTAACATTAGATATGAATTGGGTGAACCTTCTAAAAACGGTTCTGATGAGAGAATCAATCAAGTAATAACAAGGGTGATTACGTTATTTGAAGATTTATTTGACGCGAAAGATTATATATATATTTACATTCAGGATTGGGATATGGTAATCGACCCCCTGTTTGGGAATACAACACAAAACTATATATATCAGTTGCTTGAAAATCATGTTCTGGCAGAAAAGGTTTTGTATAAAGCAGATGAAGATATTGATGAAAAGGGTAACACAGTACAAATTGCTCAAGAATACAATGTTAGGTTATTGTATGACCGTTTAGGGAGAACTCCATATAAAGAAATGCTTGAAGGTATTGCACATTATGAACAAGGACGGAAGCCATCAATTAGTCAAGCTGTCTATTTTATTAATATCAGGGAAGCGAGGGGACGTTTCCTAAGCTAAATAACCATTAAGAAATGCTTATTTAGAGTGTTTGGAAGGTGGATTGATAAAACTATGGGAGCTGAACTCAATGAAATTAACACTTGAGATTTTGCCTAATAAAATAGGTGTTTGTAAATTAGATGCGCAGTCGGCAGTTCCAATTTGGACATGTAAAGGGGAATTTTTCTCCATTACTAAAACGCCAGAAGAACTTTCGATAGTTTGTTCAGAAGATAATATACCTAAAGATGTTTTATGTGAGCGGGGTTGGAGGGCTTTTAAGGTTCAAGGAACATTGGATTTTGGGCTAGTAGGAATATTAGCTAAAATTACGGCAGCTCTTGCTAATGCTGGATTAGGTATCTTTGCAGTCTCCACCTATAATACCGATTATATTTTAGTAAAAGAAAAAGACTTAGAATATGCAATAATTGCACTACACAATGATGGTCATGAAATAATAAGTAATTAAGTATGTGGGCGTTTATCTAAAAGGAATACTAAGCTAAGGGGAAATTTACCTGTGTCACAGGAACTGTCCCCGCGACACACAGTTAGAAGGTAATGATGCAATTAAAAGAAAGGTGGTAGACTTATGAAAAGTGTTACTGTACTTATAACAGATTGGTGCCCACATTGTAAAAGAGCAATTGATTGGATTGATGAAGTAAAGCAAGAGAATCCGAAATATAACGATATTAAAGTGGAAATCATTGACGAAGAGAAGGCTCCTGCAATTGCAAAGCAATACGACTATTATTATGTTCCAACTTATTATGTAGAAAAGCGTAAAATTTTTGAAGGTGGCACTACAAAAGATATTGTACGTAAAGTATTTGAAGAAGCCATTAAAACAGATAGCTAACTTTATGGATTTTCATTACTTTAGTAATTCGAGATCGTTAGGATAGTATGGACGTTCTTTATGTCAATATTATTTCTGATTTCATTTATGGACCTATGATAAACCATTGAAAAAGGTTCATAGGAATAAGGACTGAATAGAATATAAACGGCAAAAAAGAAACGCCTGCCTTTGAAATCAGGTGGTGTCTGGAATAAAGGTAGCACCAAAGCTCGATATCATCCTTTGGCATCCTGATGGTTGTTTCCTTATAAGATATTCGAACATTTTGCAGAAAAGAGATTAGTTATATATGCCTCAATTAGGGTATATTAAAATCTAAAATTAAAGGAGGATTTATCTATGAACAAGTTTATTTTCAATGATTATTTCCATGAGCCTCAGAAAAAAATCGCCAAGCGAATGATTTTCAAAAGTGATAATGTAATTGCCTTTATACTGAACATTGCAAAAGGGGCAATACTGCCAGGACACACACATCTAGAATCCACTCTTCTCCTGCAGGTCCTAGAGGGTAATGCCAAGGTTGTCACAGATGGCAATGAAACCTCGTTGCAGGTGGGCGAGTTAATGCAGGTTGATGGGCAGGAAAGCCTGCAGGTTATAAACAGCCGCGAAGATGTCTTGCGCCTTTTTGTCACAATTTCACCAATAGGTGCGGAGGCTTTTGCAACAGATGCAGATATTTAACAGGGACAGAGGGACAGAATGTATTAGCAAAACACAGAGATACTTGTAATAAGAAGCCAGGGGACGTTCTTATTGCTTCTCACTACATGAGAGATGTGAAGCAAAATGAACGTCCCTCTGCTTTATTGTTTGATGGCTCTATCATTCGGTCTTCACTAAGTTTTAACGGACAAAATCTGATTAATCATAGTCATTTATGGTGGCCAGCTCCTTATATTAATGATACTAGTCTCACAGATGTTTTTACACCACAAAATCAATATGAGGATTTTATGACCGATCCTAAGTGGATGGATAAGGTAATAATGCGTAGCCCTATAAGAATAGATTTTGACGCTGAGAAAGAGACTGAAAAGCATCCATTAGTACATATGCACACTCAAAACTACGAGACCAGACTCCACGTTGATGAACCTATTTGCTTTAGTAAATTTATGAAATATATCTTTCAGAATTTTTATCCTGAAATTGAGCTAGAGTACCAAAAATGGAATTTGTTAAGCTTTTCATATAGAAAACCTCGAGTACTTCAGCATGATTTTTCAAGTATTGTTCTTTAGGACATTAGTAAAGCGCGTTTAAAATAAACTACCACACAGGTGTTTGGTTTAAGAACTTATAGTATGACTCGAAAAAACTTGGCTATTTATCAAGTAAAAAATTTACTTGAATTACTTGATATGTGACTATATAAGTTATATAGTCACATATCATCGGAAGATATTAAGGCAGTAGAAGAGGCAGCCGATGTAGATATCGTGAAAAAGGAAAGATAACTGCAATAATAATTACAAAAATGCTTAAAGAGGAAAGGTATCAATAATAATCCTTTTCTCGAAAAGAAAAAGGTGCGTAAAAATCAGATTCAGTTTTGAAACAAGATATTGAGGATTTGAAATTAGTTTCTCAGGAACAAAGTGGCTCCTGCTATATTTTGTATAAATATAGCAGGGGTTTTATCTTGTAAGTGGGAATATAAATGGTAAATTAAGGGGTAAGCAGGAATAAAAATATATTCTAGTATATTCTAGCAATGTAGGAGGGAACAAATGAGTAACTTCTTTGAATTTGAAGAGTGGCAAGTTGAAGTACTAGTGAAACAAAGAGAAATGCGGAATAAAGGTTTATCCGATTTCGCAACGAAAGATTCGGACTATATAACAAAATACTCGCGTAAGGCCTCTGAAGATTATTGTAAATCAGCTTTTACTATTGACGTTGATAGAATATTACACAATATATTTTACAATCGGTATGCAGATAAGACTCAAGTTTTTTCTTTTTATAAAAATGATGATATTACGCGGAGAAGTTTACATGTACAACTGGTTTCCAGAATTGCTAGGACAATTGGACAATCATTAAATTTAAATTTAGATTTAATTGAGGCAATTGCTATAGGACATGATATGGGGCATACTCCATTTGGACATGTTGGGGAAACATACCTAAGTGAAAAGTATAATGCGAATACAAAACGTTTTTTTAATCATAATGTACATAGTGTTCGAGTGCTACAAACTATAACTAATAGCAATCTGACACTGCAAACTTTAGATGGAATACTTTGTCATAATGGTGAAAAAGCTTTTTCACATTACCAGCCAATACCACCTTATGATTTTGACGAGTTTGATAAAAAGGTGGAAGCTTGTTATACAAATAAAGATGAAATTGCTAAATTAACGCCATGTACTCTTGAAGGCTGTGTAGTGAGGATTAGCGATATGATCGCCTATGTTGGCAAGGATAGGCAAGATGCAGCTCGAACTAGAAAATACTCTAAAGATAGGTTTAAGCATAATGCAGCATTAGGAACAAGTAATAGCGAAATTGTAAAAAATATGATTATAAATGTTGTAAAAAATAGTTTAGGACAAAATTTTCTCAAAATTGATGATGAAGTTTACTATGACTTTTGTAAGCTAAAGGAAGAAAATAATAGGCTAATATATCGCGATCCAGAAATCGACTATGCATACGATAATAAAATAAAACCAATGATGTCAAGAGTTTATGATAAACTATTGGATGATGTATATTCAAAAAAATATCAATCACCAATATTTAAACATCATATTAATTATTCGATTCTTTACAACTATTATAGGCATAGGGAACGTGGCTATGTGCAAATTGAGCCTAATGATATTGTTGTGGATTATATTGCAAGTATGACAGATGATTATTTTGTTGACTTGTATGCATTTTTATTTCCTGAGAGTCAACTAAGTATAGAATATAAAACATATTTTGAAGATTATAACGGTGTTATGTAATAGAAGAAAATTCATCTTTATGGAAGACATTCAAAAATATAAATTGTCTATTTGCTAATTATAAACAGTGCCTGGTCTATGTAGTTTCACTACTTAAGTTGTTATGTTGGAGTAATGAAAGGTCGGGTGTTATGGCAAAAAAGAATGATGATTTTTTCCGAGAAAAGAAACCTTGGTCTGAAGTAAAAGATGAACTCTTAGGTTGCTATTTTAAGCCATATGTTTCGAAGATACTACATACATATAAGCCGCTTGTTTATGTTGATTGTTTCGCAGGTAAGGGAAAGTTTGAAGACGGAAAACCTGGATCGCCTATGATTGCGCTTGAAATAATTAATGAATGTCTGACTAGTACTAAAATGAAAAACGTTAATATTCATACTTGTTTTATAGACATGAATTATGCTTCGGATTTAACACAAAATCTTGAAAAATATTCGGGGATACAAATCATATCCGGTAAATATGAAGATGAAATTGAAAAATATCTGTCTAGCAAGCCTGGGTGTAATGTGTTCTTATATATCGATCCATATGGGATTAAAGCATTACAATCCTCTTTATTTAGTCGCTTTGCAAAGGGGAGATTTAACTCTATTGAGTTGCTTATTAACCTGAATTCTTTTGGTTTTGTACGAGAGGCTTGCCATGCTATGGGAATGACATATGATATTGCTGACTTTGATGATCTTATTGAATATGACTCTACCAGAATGGATGCTTCGAAGAAATCTGTTGGAGAGCTTAATGAAATAGCGGGTGGAGATTATTGGCAAGAGATTATTAGGGACTATAAAAGGAAAAAAATTAATGGCTATGAAGCGGAAGCGTTATTTGCGAAAAAATACTGTACACGCATTAGTGAAAACTATGCATATGTGCTAAATATGCCATTAAGGATAAAAAAGGGGCATCGGCCCAAATATCGAATGATTCATGCAACAAACCATAAAGATGGTTGTTTGCTTATGGTTAATAATATTTATAATCGGTGGCAGGCTTTGCAAAACATTCAAAATAGTGGGCAATTATTACTTTGGGAAGAAAACTATGATAGCCAAATGGTTGACGGAGACGACATTGCGGGAAAAATACTAGAACATTTATCGTTTCATAAGGATTGGATATCTCTGTATGAAGTTCTTGCTAATTTCTTTGTAAAGCATGGTGCTATATGTTCTACTGTTACGGTTAAAGATAGAATAAAGAAATTGATAAAAGAAAACCGGCTTGGGGTTATGCGTGATCCAGATAAAACCGAAAATGGAAAGCCGACAACATTTTTATCTGAAGAGAAGGGACAGAAAGTCTCAATAAGGTGGTTGTCATGAAAAGGGTAGTGAATTTTATTCGCAGAAAATCGCTCATCTACAAAACGAATGTTGAATATGGCGATTACACAATAAACCATATTCAAGGGTGCTCACACGGATGTATGTATCCTTGCTATGCATATTTATTGGCTAAACGCTTTGGCAAAGTAAAGTCATATGAAGAGTGGATGAAGCCTTTAATTGTCGAAAACACACTTGAACTTTTAGATAAAGAAATTCCGAAATTTAAAGATAAAATAACCTCATTGCATCTTTGTTTTACCACTGATCCATTTATGTATGGATATGCTGATATAGAAACATTAACGCTTAAGGTCATACACAAGGCAAATGGTGCTGGAATAAAGTGTTCAGTACTTACTAAGGGTAGGCTTCCCATTGAGCTTGCGAAGTTATCAAAAGAAAACGAATATGGGATAACGCTTGTTTCTCTTGATGAAGACTACAGGCAACGGATTGAACATGGAGCTGCTCCTTATATTGAACGTTTAGCAGGACTTCGTGAGTTACATGATGCTGGATGCAAAACGTGGGTAAGTATTGAACCATATCCAACTCCAAATATAATTAAACAAGATATTAATGGAATACTTGAAGCAGTTAGTTTTACGGATAAGATTATTTTTGGTAGAACAAATTATAGCAAAGATATCACAGCATATAAACTTCACAAAGAGTTTTATAATGAGCAAGCAGAAATAGTGACTAAATTTTGCCAAAGGGCAAATATAGAATATCACATAAAAAATGGAACAATAACGTTGTGATCTAATTCTTTACAGATTCAAACTTATGGGGGAATAACTAATGCGAGTTCTATATCCATGACAAAAGTAGCAGTTGTACAAGCCAATTCATACGAAACCCAAATCGTCGAGCAAGCCATAACAGAATTACTCGCCCATATAGGCGGCATGTCCGCATATATACAGCCTGGCGAGCGAGTATTAGTAAAGCCGAACATGCTCGAAGGGGTGGACAAAGGTCTTTCAGTAACCACCCATCCGGAAGTGGTGCGGGCTGTGATCCGGCTGGTGAAGAGTTGTGGGGCTACGGTTGTAGTTGGTGATTCGCCGGGGTTGGGGAATACGTTGAAGGTGGCTGAGAAATGCGGGATTTTAGCGGTCTGCCGTGAAGAAGATGTAGCGGTCATTCCTTTTGAGGAACCTACCGAATTGTTATTGCCTGATGGGGTAATCTTGAAGAAGCTTATGGTGGCCAAGGTATTTCGGGAAGTGGATAAGGTCATTTCGTTGGCGAAGATGAAAACTCATTCCTTTATGGGGGTAACCGGGGCGGTTAAAAATTTATTTGGTTTTTTTGTTGGCCCTGATAAAGCTCAGTTTCATTTGCGGATGAAACGCAGAGCTGATTTTGCTCAGATGCTGGTAGATTTATATGGCGGGATCAAGCCGGTTTTATCGATTGTGGATGGCATTGTTGGCATGGAGGGCGCTGGCCCACGCAATGGACAGCCTGTTCAGAGTGGACTGCTGCTGGCAGGGACTTGTGGTTTTGCTGTTGATTTAGTCATGGCAGAAATTATGGGCTTTAAGGCTGAACAGATGCCTGTTGCGCAAGCGGCCTTGCTGGCCAAGTTGTCTCCTTCGCTCCAGGAGCTTGAGTTGGTGGGCAGCGCCAGCCACCTGCGCTATCATTTTAAAGAACCGCGTAATTTCGAAAGTCTGGAAGGCCGCCTGCCGGGCTGGTTGGTTGATTTTAGCCAAAATCAGTTTACGGCTAAGCCTAAGGTGGACGAGCACTGTATCGCCTGCGGTACCTGCGCTGCACATTGTCCGCCAAAAGCCATAAAAATGCTTGATGGTAAAGCGGTTATTGATTACCGGGAATGTATTCGCTGTTATTGCTGTCAGGAGCTTTGTCCGGCTAATGCGGTCAGTTTGGTGGATGGGACATTACTTAAATTGACGAAGCGGTTTCGTAAGCATTAATAAAGCATAGGCTTGTCCGAACGGACAAGCCTATGCTTTGTTTTTTAGTGATTTGATTTATTCAGTATAGGCAAAGATAGGTTATAATATATCTTAGTAAATGCATGCTGCAGGAGGAAACCATATGGCTGTGTTTGGGATTGTGAAAAGGATGCAAATTATTATACTGACAGTGATGATTTGGGTGTTTTCATCACTAACTGTGAATTCGGAAGCCAGTGCTGTTAATATTATTGCCCGTCCCGGTGTTTCGCCTGGGGCTGCCCAGGACATCAGACAAGGGGTTCACTTGCTGGAAGGATACTTTCTCGATCTCTATGGTGTCAGACTCCAGCGTGATGTCAATATCTATCTGACTGCGAATGAGCGCGAGTATGCTAAGGAATTACAGGCACAATTTGCGTTAAGTCCGGCTGAAGCGAAAAGACGGGCCCAAACGACGCGGGGCTGGACTCGGGATAACCTTATCATTTCAAATATTGCTGCCTTACCAAACGCTTCTGAGCGTATGTATCACATCGCTCATGAAATGACTCATCAATATCAATTTGATTTTGCTCCCAACTATACCAATCAGGTGCAGTGGCTGGCAGAGGGCTGGGCTGATGTCATCGCTGCCCACGTTATTGCCCGATCAGGTCAGGGCAGTGTTGAAAATTACAATCGCAAATGGTTGGATGTCTTGCGGAAAGCCAAGCGGCTGCCTGACTTGAATCAGCTGCAGACACCATCAGGCTGGTATCAGGCTATCAACGTTTATGGCACCGAGGTAACTTATCGAACGGCTGGAATTGCAGCGTCTTTGCTCATTCAACGTAGTGGCTATGGTGCGATGCTGGAATATTACCGGCTATTTAACCAATCCGATAATCCTGAACAAAGTTTTAGGCAGGCTTTTGGCATCAGTCAGGCCGAGTTTGCACAAGAAGTAGAGCGTTATATGAATAAGCAGCGCAAGCAGTAACCTGCTGCTTATTGTTCAACTGATAAGAGCTTGACTCCCAGCAGCAAATAAATAACGCCGCAAATTTTGTCCATCATATGGCTGGCCTGGGTATTTTGCCGGAGAAAGCGGGTGATGTTTGCTGAGAAGAAAACCAGACCCAGGCACCAAAGTGTGCCGGTGACAATGAACGTTACGCCAAGCAGGATAAAGGGCACAATGCCGTAGCTGTTTTGATGGTCGATGAATTGCGGCAGTAAGGATAGAAAAAACAGCGCTACTTTGGGATTCAGGACGTTGGTCAGCAAACCTTGCAGGTAAATATCTTTGTTGGAGATGGCTGTAGTTGCAGCCAAAACCAGCGGACTGTTTTTTGCTCGCAGGGTTGTGATTCCCAGATAACCCAGGTAAACGGCGCCGGCTAATTTGACGAGTGTAAAAGCCATCGCTGATTGTGCTAAAATGGCTGACAACCCAAGTGCCGCCAGTAAGGTGTGTACGGCAATGCCAGAGCTGATTCCTAGAACGGAATAAAACCCGGCAGTACGGCCTTGGGAGATACTTCGGCTCAATATATAGATAGTATCCGAGCCAGGGGTGATATTGAGAATAATCCCGGCAAGTAAAAACGTTTCATAATGGGTAATGCCAAACATCGCAAGCACTCCTTTTTGAGTTTACTCATTATCTTATGCCATATTTGCCTGGGAAGCAATAGGAAAAGCCGAAGTTGCATAGCGAAACCCCATACCAGGGCGTATGGGGTTTCGCTATGCAATAATTAGTTGGGATCAACACGGTAGGGCTGCAACGGTTTGCAGAGATGACTATCATTAGGCTTAGGAGCAGTCTTGTTTCGGATAAAACGGTGATTGGCCTGAGCTAACTCATCAGCCAAAAGATAAATATGCTGAAATAAAGGCTGTTTAAGCGGAGCGTATCTGTTTATCATCAACACCTCCTTTAAGTAAGCTTAATAGATTATTGTTATGATAATAATAATCATTATCATAACAATTCTGGTGAAAGCTGTCAATGATGCAATTAAAGATTTGTATCATATACTAATATGCAGTAAAATATATAATGCCATGGGTTTTATTGACTGTGGCACCCGATTCATGCCAAAAGTAATGATAAGGAGTTCGTTGCCAGTGAGTAATTTGAATACTGATATTATTAAACAGTCCGCACTTATTCGGTTTAGGCAAGCAACTGAGGCCGATCTTGATTATATAATGGAAACTGAACATGCTGAGGAGAACGCTCAGTATGTCATTCCTTGGCCGCGCGAAGAACATGCACGGCTGCTGAATATTGATAACACCAAGCATTTTATTGTTGAGACAGCTGACGGCACTAAAAAAGTGGGCTTTGTTATCGTGTCAGGACTCAAAAATCCTTTTCAGGAAGTTGAATTTCACCGGATTATTATGGCCGAGAAAGGCAAGGGCTATGGGCGGGAGGCAGTACGGCTGCTACAGAGTCTGGCTTTTAAAGATCTAGGTGCTCACCGCGCCTGGCTGGATGTAAAAGACTACAATGAGCGGGCACGTAATTTATATAAATCCGAGGGTTTTGTGGAAGAAGGCCTGATTCGGGATTGCATAAAAAATGGTGACCGCTATGAATCGCTGATTATTTTAGCCATTTTGGAAGACGAGTATTTTGCAAAAAACAAATAAAGGCATCCGGTAATGAAAATAGCTAAGCCTCTGTATGGAGTGCTTAGCTGTTTTTTATTGAAACTTACAGTTGTTAGTTCAGGTAAATATTGGGTATATTATAAGTAAGCCTTGTTTCATTTGGGTACTTGCGCATCAAAGGAGTTGTGCTATGGACGATTTTATTAGCACCAGTCTAAACTATATTTCCGTGTGGGGGTACCCGGCCATTACTCTGGCCTTGCTGTTGGCCAATATTGGGGTGCCTTTACCCAGTGAAATCACCTTAGGTTTTGCTGGTTTTTTAGTGTCTTGCGGGCGGCTGAATTTTGCTCCGGTTATTATTGCCGGGATTGCGGGCGAATTATTAGGAGCGTGCCTGGCCTATGGCATTGGTTATTATGGCGGATTGAGCTTGATTGAAAACTATGGACGGATGTTCGGGCTTACAGTGGGGAAAATGGAACGGACCCGGGTCTGGTTTAGTAAATATGGGGCCGCAACCCTGTACTTTGGCCGCTTGCTGCCAGTTGTGCGCGGGGTTATTTCAATACCAGCCGGATTTATTCGCTTGGACTTTTGGAATTTTTTCTTATATACCGGCTTTAGCTCAGCAACCTGGGTTGTTCTGTTAGTCTATATGGGGCAGCTATTAGGAGAAAATTGGCGGGAAGTGGATGCAATCGGCTATGGGCTGGGAAAAGCGATTATCATCCTGGCTCTTATTGGCCTAATTGCCTTTTTATATCGTAAAAAAAACCGACGCGGGTTTCATAATTAAAAACAGTTTTCTAGGCCGATCTGTGCAGTCTTTAGCGTGAATTAAGGATGGACAGCGTGTGCTTCACAACTGTCTCAGGGGTGGTGCTCTTGAGGCACCGTAAATCCTTGGTTCGGCACACTGTCTTGTGGCAAGGCGGACAAATGGTTTCGCCAGTCAATACAGTATGGTTAGGATCAAGCGGTCCGAACCTTCTGTAATCAGTAGCGCCAAAGATGCTGACGCTGGGAGTACCAACCGCGATGGCCATGTGCAGTGGCCCAGTATCACCGACTACCAAGACCTGAGAACGCTGGAGTAAAGCAGCCATTTCCAGTAGGCTGGTGCGTCCGACGGCGTCAATAACTGGAACGCCAGCCATTTTTACAATGGTATCACTAATGGCGCGATCACTGGGACCGCCGCAGAGCAGGACTTTAGCATGCTGACTGAGTTCTTGAATGACTTTGGCGAAGCGCTCTGGCGGCCAGTTTTTTGCCGACCAGGTTGTTACCGGGTTTACAACCACCAATTTGTCCTGAGGCAATACTTGATGCTGCTGCAATAAGTTTTCAGCAAACTCAGCGGCTGATGGGGGTACCACCAAAGTCATGCGATAGTCGGTGGTAGTGATGTTTAATGGCTGAAGGGCGCTTAAATAACGCTGGATGACATGAGGACCTGGCGGGGGCGGTGCCGTTTCAGTCATAAACAGATGATTGAGTTCACGGGTGTTGCTGAGGCCGATTCGTCTGGGGGTATGGCTAGCTGCTGTGACCATGCCGCTTAAAAATAATCCGTGAATATCAAGAGCGATATCATAGTGTCTTGTTTTAAAATAACTGCGTAACTGCTGCCATAACTGCCAAGCTTCCCGGAAGCGTCCGGCCCGCATGGCTTTTTCCCATTGCTCGCGCGGCCAAACATAGAGCTCATCAATATAGGGATTATAGCGCAGCATGTCCGCAGCGACCTGACCGACAATCCAGGTAATGTGACACTCTGGCATAGTCTCTTTGAGTGTGCGGGCTACTGGCGTACAATGCAGGACATCGCCAATGGAACTTAATCGTATGATCAGGATGCGGGGATTCTTGGTCATTCTTCGATCCACCTTAATTGTTGGAATTTGATTTATGTAAGCTTATGCAGAGTGACAAATTTTTGACTTACTACTACTATTATGCTTCATTCGTACCTGAACAATCAATTTTAAAATTTCACAGTCAACTCAAAAATGCGGCAGGCCTCTTAGATAGGCCTGCCGCATTTTCGCGATATTATAAGAACGTTACTTTACAGTCGTCTAAGGAAGCGATTCGCACCAGTGATTCCAGCCGATAGTTGGCTTGGCGCAGTTTATCAGCACCGGCTTGAAAGCTTTTTTCAATCACGATACCGATTCCGACTACTTCACAGCCTGCAAGGCGAGCCAGGTTGGCTAAGCCTAAAGCGGCTTCACCACTTGCCAGGAAATCATCAATAATTAAGATTTTCTCTCCGGCTGTTAGAAATTTCTGCAGTACGGTAATATTGCTTGTCTCTTGTTTGGTATAAGAAAAAACTTCTGCACTATAGCAATCTTCGTTCATTAACACAGATTTCTTTTTCCGGGCGAATACAAGAGGCACGTTAAATTTTAATGCGGTGGCTAATGCAACGGCAATACCGGATGATTCAATGGTTAGTACCTTATCTACCTTACAGCCTTCGAAACGTTGAGCAAATTCTGCCCCCATCTGCATCGTCAGCACAGGATCTAATTGATGATTTAGGAAAGAATCCACTTTAAGAACATTGCCGCGCAATACAGTACCTTCGGCAAGAATCTTCTGTTTGAGTAATTCCATAATTCCTCCATGTGTCTTAATACAAAATACTTATTATTGGAGTTTAGCATACTAACTTTTATAGTGGAAATAAGTGATGCTAATATAATTATTAAAATTACTTATAAGTGGAATCATATGTGTTATTTTATTTTAAAAATGTAACAGTTTGTCCGATAAAGGGTCGAAATGATGCTATTTATAGTAACGTTCGGCCGGAAAATAAACTGCGGGTAATATTAGGAAGTCTTGCTATTGCCGCGGGTGTTCTGCTTCATTCTGGGTATTTATAAAAATTTTGTTTCAGTTGATTTATATCACAGTGAAAACGATTGAAAGCGGGTATTATAAGAGTAAGAAATCTAGGAGGTGCGCCGCTATGCTGCCAAAAGGTGCCAATTTACAAAAAATACGCGACGGAAAGAAAACCTATGCAATAACCCCTCATTTACCAGGAGGATTTATAAAGCCTGATGCTATGCGCAAGTACGCTGATGTTGCTGAGAAATATCATGGTGTCTTAAAATTAACCTCGGCTCAGCGTATTATGATTACCGGACTGAAGGCCGAAGATATTGAGCATGTATGGGATGACTTGGGGATGCAGCCTTCCTTGGGCTTTGCCAACTGTGTGCGCAGTGTAAAAATATGCCCTGGCAGTATCTTCTGCAAGCGCGGTAAAAGAGACAGCATCAAATTAGGAATGGAACTGGATAAGCTCTATCATAAAAAAGAAATGCCTTCCCGCATTAAACTGGGGGTGGCAGGCTGCCCGAATTCATGTGCTGAAATCCATGTCAAAGATGTGGGCTTGATGGCTACCGATGAAGGCTGGGACGTCTATGTGGGCGGAACGGCTGGCTCACATCCCCGTTTAGCCGATAAGCTTATTGAAGGGCTGACCGAAGAGGAAGCGCTGAACATTGTTGCCATCATTTTGCGCTATTACGAGAAGAATGCTGACATTGAACGGATCGGACAGTTTATTGACCGCATTGGCTTTAAAAAATTCCAGGCTGATGTGTTAGCCGAGTTTTATGGCAAAGTCAGTCAAACCAGCCAGCCTGAAAAACCGCAATCAGCAATGGGTGAGAAGCTAGTTCCCATTCCGGGCGGCTTGACTGAAGGCACTTTGGTGCTTGGTGACAAGATCACGGCTGACAGTGTCATTAGTGATATTATCAGAGTCTATCCTCAAACCATTCCGGTATTGCGTTCTTATGGCATGGGCTGTCTTGGCTGCCCATCATCAACTGGGGAACCAGTGGCTAAGGCCGCAGAAATTCATGGCCTTAATGTAAGCGAGCTTGTAGCTGCATTAAATAAAGTTATATAAAAGGAGGCACATCACAATGAGTGCATTTTTGGGACATATTCATTACTGGCTTTACAACAAAATCCGTCGGGTGATTGAACGCGAACAGCTCATCTATGAGAAAGCTGAGGCCATGTGCGGCACTACGGCCGAAGAACTTAGGGAACAGGTTTGGCAAAGCTACGGTCAGCCACTGGCTGATGTAGATCTCATTGATGTCATTGACCAGTCAAACATTCATGGTTGGCTGCAGCGCCAAATTAACATTGCCGAGACCCGTGAAGCCGCTTTTATTAAAGAGCTGATTGATACTTGCAGTTCGGCCGGTCAAGATATCGTCGAAAGTGCGTATGCCGAGCATGGTGCAATCTGCGGCGGTCACGCGAAAGAGCAAGGCAAATATCGGCTTGATCAGGCTGATGGCATCTATCAAGCGCTGCAGGATTATTACCTGAATGGCATGCCGTGTGACCAAGCGGATACCCTGGTTGAAAACTCAGCCGAGCAGGTAGTTTGGCAAAGTGGCGAGTGTCTGCAGGCTGGCAATTGGAAAAAAGCCGGAGTGGCTGCTGCTACGATGAAAACCTGCTATAAAGAATGGCTCACAGCCTTTGTGAAAGCAGCGAATAAAGATTTCTCATATCATCAAATTGCAGATACTACTAAAGGGGATCAATTTAATAAACACAGTATCAGTCGTTAAGATAACATAATATTGACTGAGGTTTACAAAACTACTAAGAAACCTGCTGACTAGTTTGTCAGCAGGTTTTTTGCATGCGATTTTAATCCTACACCTCTGATACTGTAAATTCTTACAGCTTTGCAGGATATTGGTAA
Source organism: Sporomusaceae bacterium FL31 (assembly GCA_003990955.1). Classification (GTDB taxonomy): domain Bacteria; phylum Bacillota; class Negativicutes; order DSM-1736; family Dendrosporobacteraceae; genus BIFV01. Next base: position 761,294 of record BIFV01000008.1, on the reverse strand, counting down.
GAATTTAGCGTATATTTTCAATATGAGTAACGTTGAAAATTGAAGGTGACTCTATATGCAGTCAGCGAAAACACGCAAATTTAGCATTGGTTTAATAGCGATAGCGGTAGGCGTTATGTTGATTGCCAGTAGCTTGGCATTCGCTGAACGCATCTATGTCAAAAAAAACATCCTGATATTGAATTCTTACCATAAAGGCTATAAATGGACTGATAATATTTTAGAAGGTATTTCTTCGGTCTTAGGGCCTAATTCGCAAAGCTTCAATGTCTTAGTTGAGGATATGGATACAAAGCGGATATCTGCGGATGACGCCTATCTGAATAAACTATACGAAATTTATAAATATAAGTTTCGGGACAAAAAATTTGACGTCATCATCTGTTCTGATGATGCTGCTTTTCAGTTTCTCGAGCAGTTTCATCAAGAACTGTTTCCGAATACGCCGATTGTGTTTTGCGGTGTCAATTATTTCGAAGATGGCATGCTCAGTGAACGGAATGTTTTCACTGGCGTAGTCGAAATGTATGACATCCGCACTACCCTCCAAACAGCACTGGCCATTCATCCGGCGACAAAAAACGTGTATATTATTAATGACAAGACCATCACCGGACAAGGTGTCCACAGAACCTTGATCGATGTGACCAGCGAATTTCCCAATGTTAATTTTATTTCCTGGGAAGATTTGAGTATGCCCGAAATTCAAGCCAAAGTGCAGCAACTGCCTGACAATAGTTTAGTGCTGTTTCTGGTGTTTTTTCAGGATATTGCGGGAAATTATTTTGATTATGATGAGAGTATCTCTTTAATATCGAATAAGAGCAGTGTTCCCGTATATGGGGTTTGGGATTTTTATTTAGGGCACGGCATTGTGGGCGGCATGCTTACCAGCGGGTATTCCCAAGGGTCGTTAGCTGCTAAAATGGCGCTTAGTATTTTAAATGGTGAACAGCCAGCCGCCATTCCTGTAGCGAAGGATACTGCAAATCGAATGATGTTTGATGAAATGCAAATGGAGCGTTATGGGATTCGCAAGGCTCAATTGCCGGAAAATAGTATTATCATTAATCAGTCCTATACCAATAAAAAGCAAGTGCTGATTCTAAATTCTTATCATCCGGACATGGTTTGGGTTCAGAATATTGATGCCGGAATTAAATCGGTTTTAGGTGAGAACAAAAACATCGAATGTTACTTAGACTATATGGATGCCAAGCGCAACACCAGTCCTGAGTACCTGCAAAAATTACACGACATTTACAAATATAAATACAGCAATAAGAAGTTCGATGCAGTCATTGTGGCGGATGATATTGCGTATGATTTTATTTTGACTTATAAACAGGAGCTTTTTCCGAACACGCCAGTGGTTTTTTGTGGTGTTAATAATTTTGAAGAGCAGGAATTTGCCGGCTATAGTGATTGGCTGACCGGTATTGTGGAGAACATCGATATAGCCGGTACCATTAATGTTGCGCTAAAGCTGCACCCGGATACTAAAAATATTGTGGTTGTTAATGACAATACGGCAGTAGGCGAAAGTAATAAACGCTTACTGCAGGCAAGTATGCCGGAGTTTGCCGCGCGGGGGATTAATTTTATCTTGCTGGAAGATTTAAATATGTCGGCCGTTCAAGAAAAAGTGACTCAACTTCCTGCCGATAGCATCATTTTGTTATTGACCTTCAATCAGGATAAATCAAACAACATTTTTTCTTATGAAGAAAGTGTTGAGTTAATTTCGCAGCAGGCTAAAGTCCCCATCTATGGGTTGTGGGATTTTTATCTTGGGCATGGCATTGTCGGCGGTTTGCTGACCAATGGATATTCGCAAGGCGAGTTAGCAGCCAAAATGGTTTCACGGATCCTTGAAGGGGAGAGTCCGGGGAATATTCCCGTTGTTCGTGAAAGCCCTAACAGCTATATTTTTGACTATAATCAGTTACTTAGATTTAAGGTTGATCCCAAGAAAATACCGGATGGCAGTTTGATTGTCAATCAGCCGATTACTTTTTATGAGCAATATAAGGCGCTGGTATGGGGTGTAGGCTTATTTATCATCACACTGGTAGTCGCCATTTGCTTGCTTTATGTGAATATTACCAGACGTAAGAAGGTTGAAGAGGAACTGCAGGTCTACGCCACTACCGATACCATGACTGGTGTGCTGAATCGCCGCACTGGGCTGCTATTTCTAGAGGAACAATTGGCTTTAGCTGATCGTACAGGCAGAAAATGCACCATTTGTTTTGTCGATGTCAATGACCTGAAAAAAGTCAATGATCAGTGTGGTCATAATGAGGGTGACCGGCTTATTGAAGCCGTCAGCCACATCTTGAAGTCAGCATTACGGAAATCTGATATTCTTTGCCGGCTGGGTGGCGATGAATTCTTAATCATATTTCCAGCTTGTAATTTGACTCAGGCTGAATTGACTTGGGAAAGAATTGACGACGACATTCAGGCTTATAATGCCAATCATGCCAATTGCTTTCAGGTCAGTGTCAGCCGTGGTTTTGCTCAATATGTACCCGGCTCAACTGTTTCGCCGAATGAGTTGATTAAAGAGGCTGATTTTAATATGTACAATGATAAAAATACGATAAAGAAATTAAAGGATGACCAATGATTCTTGCATTTATTCATGGTGTTATTTTAGCATTAGGACTCATACTACCGTTAGGAGTTCAGAATGTTTTTGTGTTCAATCAAGGGGCTGTTCAGCCCACGGCAGCCAGAGTGTTACCAGCAGTCATTGCCGCTTCCCTATGTGACACCCTGTTGATTTTACTGGCTGTTGGGGGCGTTTCGGTTCTGGTATTATCTATTGCCTGGGTGAAGACCGGTTTAATCAGTGTTGGAGTGGTTTTTCTGCTTTATGCAGGCTGGCTCACCTGGAATACAACCCAGAAGCCTATTACCGATCAACAGGACGCAGCAAGCTGGACAATCAAGCGGCAGATTATTTTTGCTGTGTCGGTTTCACTCCTTAATCCTCACGCCATTATGGACACCATCGGGGTGATTGGCACCAGTTCACTTTCTTATGCTGGAACAGCGAAAACTGCTTTTGTCGCAGCCTGTATTCTGGTGTCTTGGATCTGGTTTTGCTTCTTGGCTATAGCCGGGAAACTGGTGCGGTCTTCGGATCGCTCAGGCAAACTCATCCAGGGGATTAATCGAATATCGGCAGTCATTATGTGGCTTAGTGCAGCCTATCTGTTGTTAAGCCTATGAAACGGAGGTTGCTGTGTGGCAAATCATCAGGAAATTGAATTGAAATTACAGGTTATAGAGGCCGACAAGTGGCCGGAAATACTGCAATGGGATGTCTTTGGTGATGCGAAAATTTCTGGATCAGCCAAGCAGGAGTGCTTGGAAGCGCGGTATTATGATACCGTGGATGGCAAGCTGCGTCAGGCTGGCTTGGCCTATCGCATTCGCCGTGAAAATGAAAAGTGGGTTGCCACTATTAAAGGGGGCGGCAGCTCAGAAGGCGGTCTGCATAGCCGGTTGGAGGTTAATGAACTTGTAGGCGGTCCTGAGCCTGATTTAAGTGTTTTCTCCGGGTACGGCATTCTTCAGCAAGCGCTCACTCCGGATCCGCTTCACGCGCTCTTGATTACTCGGTTTACACGCGACGTGCTGGTGATTGACAGCCATGGCAGCACCATTGAAGTGGCCGCCGACCGCGGCGAAATCATTGCTAGTGACAAGCAATCAGCCATCTCGGAAATCGAGCTGGAACTAAAGACAGGCAGTACTGCCGAACTCTTATTGGCAGGAGCTAAGCTGGCTGAACGCTTTGCCCTGGTATTGGAGCCGCGCAGCAAATTTGCGCGAGGATTAATGCTGGCCGGGAAGGCCGTGTCTGAGGAACAAACCGAAGCGGATGACAGTCTAATTGGCCGTGTTTATATCCTGTTAAATTTGCTGTATGATCAGTGGGAAAGCGGCCTGCATGAGCAGAATAGTCAGCAGCTGGCTATTCTTTTGGAACTGCAGCAAGCCCTGGCTGTGAGTGAGGTGTACGCTGGCTTTCAGCACAAAATCGCTGGTTGGATTCACGCTTTAGAGCAAAACAAGCCATCTGATTTCAAGCAAGCTATCCCGCTATTATTAAAGATTTGGGCGGCTGCCTTACAGGCAGATGCCTCCTAGCAAGAAATAGATAGGAGCACCTTCATGACATTTTGGTATCTCTTAGTGGTGACACTGGCAGCTAGTTTATACTACCTCAATGAGGGCAATGCCAGTGTTGCGAATTGGTTTATGTTATTGGCAATACTCATTAGTACTTTGCACGAGAAATTAATAAAAAAACGCAAAGGAACCAGCCGCAAGCCGAGTGTAAAAAAACAGCCGGAAACAGCTTAGCAAAGCCAGCTGTGCAACATAGAAGAGGAGGCCTGATCAATGATCAGGCCTCCTCTTTTGATGTTATACAATCAACTATCGTGTGCCAAAGTTTTCGCCGTCACTGACAGCAGCTTGTGCGGCCGCTAAACGAGCAATAGGAACCCGGTATGGCGAGCAGCTAACAAAATCCAGACCAATTTGATGGCAGAACTCAACTGAACTCGGTTCACCGCCATGTTCACCGCAGATTCCTGTTACAATGTCTGGGCGGGTTTTACGGCCGCCTTCAACCGCCATTTGCATCAATTTGCCGACACCCTGGCGATCTAATACTACGAAAGGATTTTCTTTAAGAATTTTTGATTCTAGATAATGAGGCAGGAACTTTCCTTCGGCATCGTCGCGGCTGAAGCCCAGGCAGGTTTGGGTCAGGTCGTTGGTGCCAAAGCTAAAGAACTCAGCAGCTTCTGCCAGCTCGTCAGCCAGCAGGGCAGCACGCGGCAGTTCAATCATGGTTCCTGACGTGTAATGGAAGGTCACTCCGAACTGGGTCATGACTTCCTGAGCAATGCGGTCAATGCGCTCTTTAAAGAACACCATTTCAGCTTTGCTAATTGTGAGCGGAATTTCTACCTCCGGCAGTACTTTGAAGCCTTCGGACGTTAAGCGGGCAGCGGCATTAAAGATCGCGCGCATTTGCATTTCATAAACTTCCGGATAAGTAATACCCAGACGGCAGCCGCGATGGCCCAGCATGGGGTTAAATTCATGAAGCTTACGCACTTGTTTGAGCAAGAACTCTTTTTGGGCAAGCAAGACAGGGTCGTTGCCGCGGGTTTTGAGTTCAGTGGTTTCAACAAGCAGTTCTTCAAGGCTTGGCAGGAACTCATGCAGTGGCGGATCAAGCAGGCGAATGCAGACTGGATAGCCTTCCATGGCTTTAAGAATGCCGTAGAAGTCACTTTCCTGCATAGGCAGCAAGTGGTCTAAGGCTTGCAGGCGTTCTTCCAGGTCTTCAGCCAAAATCATTTTTTGAACAAAGGGCAGACGGTCTTGCGCCATAAACATATGCTCAGTACGCGTCAAACCAATGCCGGTTGCACCGAATTGACGGGCTTTCAATGCATCTTCAGGAGTATCGGCATTTGCGCGGACATCCAGTCGCTTCAATTCGTCAGCCCAACCAAGAACGGCCAGATATTCTGGTGAAAGCTCAGGATCTTTCATGGGTACGTCGCCTAAGATAACCCGGCCTGTCGCGCCATCAATGGAGATATGATCGCCTTCTTTGATGACAACACTGCCTACTGAAAACTGTTTATTATTGTAGTCCACTTTAATGGCCTCACAACCGCACACGCACGGTTTTCCCATACCCCGCGCAACAACCGCAGCATGGCTGGTCATTCCGCCGCGACTGGTTAATATGCCTTGAGCGGCAATGATGCCGTGAATGTCATCAGGCGTGGTTTCCATCCGCACCAACATGACTTTCTGACCGGCTTTGCCTAACCGCTCAGCCTCGTCCGCATCAAATACGACAGAACCCGAAGCCGCTCCTGGTGATGCCGGCAAGCCTTTTGCCAGGACATTCAGGGTTGCAGAGCTGTCAATTTGACGGTGCAGCAATTGGTCAAGTTGACCTGGTTCAACCATCAAAATGGCGTCTTTCTGGCTGATAAGACCTTCAACAAACATATCGTGTGCAACTTTAACCGCTGCTTGAGCTGTCCGTTTGCCGTTACGGGTCTGCAGCATGTAGAGTTTGCCTTTTTCAATAGTAAATTCAATATCCTGCATATTGCGGTAGTGTTTTTCCAGTTTTTCGGCTGTTTGGGCAAATTGCTCAAACACTTCCGGCATTTCCGCCTGTAATTTTGCGATTGGCTGAGGTGTGCGGATACCGGCAACAACGTCTTCACCCTGTGCGTTGGTCAAGTATTCGCCATAGAGTACTCTTTCACCAGTTGATGGATTGCGGGTAAAGGCTACGCCTGTTCCGCAGTCATTGCCCATGTTGCCGAAAACCATGGATTGAATATTCACCGCTGTTCCCAGCTCATGGTCAATCTTATTCAGGTTGCGGTAAATAATGGCTCGGTCATTGTTCCAGGAATGGAAAACGGCTTCAACCGCCATGAACAATTGTTCCAATGGGTTTTCAGGGAACGGACGGCCAATTTCTTTTTGTACCAGTGCTTTATAATTGTCAATGATGATTCTGAGTGATTCGGCAGACAACTCTTGGTCATAAGTAACGCCCTGAGCTTCTTTTTGCTCTACGAGCAGATGCTCAAAGGAGTGCTTAGGAATTTCCAATACGACATCGGAGAACATTTGGATAAAGCGGCGATAAGCATCATAAGCAAAGCGCAGATTATTGGTGTTGTGAGCCAAGCCTTTGGCTGTTTCTTCATTTAAGCCAAGGTTTAAAATGGTGTCCATCATGCCAGGCATCGAGAAGACTGCCCCGGAACGTACGGAAACTAATAACGGATTGGCTGCATCGCCAAATTTTTTCCCGGTTGCGGCTTCGATGACAGCAAGATTACGCTTAACTTCTTCCTCTAAGCCTTCAGGCAGCTTGCGGTCTAAGCGATAATATTCACGGCAAGTTTCGGTGGTTACTGTCATTCCCGGAGGTACAGGCAGACCGATGTTGGTCATTTCGGCTAGATTGGCGCCTTTTCCGCCGAGCAGTGAACGCATTTCAGCTTTGCCCTCATTAAATAAGTAAACGTATTTCGACACTATTTACCCACTCCCTTATAGTAGAATTCAAGCACTTTTGCGGCAGTCTCTTCAGTCGCTTTATTGGTTACATCAAGCACCGGGCAGCCGACTTTACGCATGATGCTGTCGGCATACTCCAGCTCTTGCAATATTCTTTCAAAGCTGGCATAATCAGCGGCTGGTGAAAGCCCCATGGATTTTAAGCGTTCTTTACGAATTTCAAATAACAGCGCCGGTTTAATGGTTAGTCCTACGACTCTTTGCGGCGGCACCTGATAGAGTTCAGCTGGAGGCGGTACTTCCGGCACTAACGGCAAGTTGGCCGCCTTAATGCCTTTATGAGCCAAATACATGCACAATGGCGTTTTAGAGGCCCGGGAAATCCCGATAATGACAATATCAGCTTTAAGTAAGCCTCGAGGTTCTTTGCCATCATCATATTTCACGGCAAATTCGATGGCCTCGACTTTGCTGAAATAAGCCTCATCAATTTTGCGGATAACCCCTGGTTCATTCTTTGGCTGTAGTTCAGTCACTTGCTTTAACGCATCAATAATTGGACCCATCACATCGACAGCAACAAGCTGGAGCTGTTTGGCTTTTTGTTCAAGAAAAACCTTTAAATCAGGTCGCACCAGCGTATAGACAACAATACCGCCGGCATCAGCAGCCTCGATCAATGCTTCTTCTACTTGCTTGGCAGATATTAAGAAAGGGACTCGATGGAATTTTACCGGGCCGGATGCAAACTGACTGGCAGCGGCTTTGACGACCACTTCACCGGTTTCACCAATTGAGTCAGATAAGATATAGACAATCGGAGCTTTTAACGGATTTAATTGAAGATTAATCTCGACTACCTCCTTTAATGATGATGGTTAATGTTCTGCTAGATGAACAAATAATTGAGTGATATTGGTCTTGGTAAAGCGACCAACCACTTTAAATTTTTCGATGTTGTCAATATGGACCATCTCGACGACCGGCAATGCATCGACTTGATGATTAATCAGCTTTTGCGCTGCTCTTAGCACTAACTCTTCAGAGGTGGTCAAAATAATATTCGGCATTCTGGTCATGGCTAGCGTGACCGGCAAATCGTTGACGTTCTTGCCGCCCATTGTGGCTTTCAGCAAGTCTTTGCGGGAAACGATTCCCTCAATGAACCCGCCTTCCGAAACAACAACCAGGGTACCGACATCTTCAATGAACATGGTGACAATGGCGTCATATACCGAACAGTTTTCACGGATCACAATGGGGCGTGACTGAACATCACCAACACAGATGCTGCCAATCACTCCGGCTATCAGTTCAGTCTGATTTTTACCGGTATAATAGTAACCTACCCGCGGTCTGGCTCCAAGTAAGCCTGACATGGTTAAAATGGCCAAATCCGACCGGAGCGCCGCTCTGCTCAAGGAGAGCTTTTCGGCAATTTGGGTACCAGTAATTGGGCCAAATTCTTTAACCATTTCTAATATGGTGGTCTGTCTAGGTGATAGTTCGATATCATTCACCTGCCTTTAGTAAATAGCGTACACTAATTCAGTATTTTTTGCTAATAGTTATACTATATTTCATAATTTGTTCTTTGTAAAGGCTCTATAGGCCTAAATATGCTTTGCTATAGTTCTTGTTTCTTTACTAATATTAGGATAACCTTTAATTTCCACAGGGTGAAACGGCTGTGTTTAGAGGGATTATTTAGTTTTGCCGGAATATATAAACTAGTAAGGTGCTAGTACTGGATGAAAGGGTGATGTTGATTTTGCTATTGCGCCGTATAACAGGATTCCTGTTCCTATTCATGCTGGCAATCAATGTGTTGGGAATGCCAACCGCCAGCGCCGGATTGATCAGTACCAAAGAAGAAATCTCGATTGGCCGCGATGTAGGCAAGCAGCTTGAGGAAAAGTATGGTTTGGTGGACGACCCTGAACTGCAAGCCCGGGTGAACAGAATTGGCATGAGTATGGTCGCTGTTTCTGACCGCCGTGATCTGCCGTATAGCTTTAAAGTGCTCAACTCCAAAGAAATTAATGCTATGGCTGCACCAGGTGGCTTCATATACATATTTCAAGGATTAATTGATCTCATGCCTTCAGATGACGAATTGGCTGGCGTTATCGGCCATGAAATTGGCCATGTGGTCAAAAAGCACAGTGTCCGTCAAATGGAAAAAAGTCTTGGGATTGGCATTTTGTTTGGGGTAGCCTTTGGTGACCGTGGAGCCATGCTGCAGAATCTTGCCTTTAATGCCATTATGGCCGGTCATAGCCGGTCAGACGAACGCGAAGCCGATTATTTAGGATTTTCCCATTCCTTTAAGGCTGGCTATAATCCTTATAGTATGTTGCTGGGCTTGTATAAATTATCCGAGCTTGATCAGAAATATCATTACGATTTATTCTCTGATCATCCGGAGGGCAAGGCCAGGGTGGCATTAGCGCAGAAGTATCTGAAAGACGCTAAAATTACTCCTCAGGTGGCGCAGAGCGAGGATGGTAAATCGGCTTATGTTGTTGACGGCACCTGGAAGCTGCCGCCGATTTATGCATCGCTAAGCGGCTATAAACCTGTACACCGCGCTTGCTTCGTTGCCGGAACCTTGTACCGGGTCAAAGCATTGCCGGACTATTCACCTGACCGCTATATCTTAGATACGGATGGTACAAACTATACAGTCTATTATGAGGATCGTTCGATTATTACCATTACGCCTGAAGATGCCGGAGCCCAAGGGCTGAGTACGCAGGACTTGGCTAACCTTTATATTGATGCCCTACGGCATTGGAAAACTAAATAAGACAATTGCGATCTATGACTGGCTTATTCCAGGAATGATTGATAAGGCAATGCAGGAAAAAGCCGGTAAACATGATGTTTACCGGCTTTTGTGCCTATTTGACTGTTTACGATTTGTCACCTTTTTGCAGAATGGTTACTTTGGCATCTTTCATTCCAAACTGCTGAGCTTCTGGCACCGACCATTTGGCAATATCGATGCGGTTGCCTTTGATGGCGCCGCCGGTGTCTTCCGCAACGGCATGCATGGTTTCGCCATTAGGCAACTCAATCTTTACGGTAGACCCCAGCGGAATGACATTGGGATCGACGGCGATGACACCCGGCCGGATTTCGGTTCCTAAATATGTTTTGCTTCCCCATTGATCATTGTCATGCGGCCCAGGTGCGTATGCGGTTGCGGTAACATTAATGACTTGCTTGGATTCAGTGGCTTTTTGGCTCTTTTCGGTAGTTTGCTTTGCTTTTTTCGCCTGCTTGTTCTTTACTGCCTGCTTGGCAGCTTGATCGACTGCTTTCTTTTGGCCGACTTTAACATGCTTAGCCATGCCCTTTTGTACGGGCGCAGCCTTTTGCGTGGCCACACCCGGATCGACTGGAGCCTGTGGTGTTGCCGCAGACGCCATTGGGTTAAACAGAGCGGCTGACAACAATGCAGCACCAGCAAAAGCGGCTGCCATGCGCCCATATTTTTTTTCGGTGCCTTTAACTTTATGATGCCGATGATGTTTCATTTTTTCTCCTCCTTTGCGAGGCGATTAATGATAGTTTCAGCGAAAATGAAATGCTTCATTCCAGGCAGTTTATAACAAATTGTTCAAAGTTTAATCTTGAACAGCAATGTTTTTTCCGGCAGGAGTTGACAAAGTTTACTGCTTGGGCTGACAAATATTTTAGCGAAAATGTATTCGCATCATGAGCCATTTGACGATTTGTCTCTTCACAAAAGATTTGTGCTGCTGGCAGAGTAAAAAATAGCAAAATAGCTATTTTCTTAGCAGGTAATTTTTAACCAAAAATTAACATATTATTTTAAGTAAGAAGCAGGTAAAATCCAAATAATGTAAAAATATTAATAAATCATTAAAGTAGTAATATTTTGCTATCATGCAAGCATATGGTGAGAAAGTGTGCAAAGTGAAACATGCGCTGATGTCAACAACAACCAGAGGGGGAAATTTAGATGCGCAAGACAGAGTGTTTGGCGATGATTCTCGCAGGTGGGCAGGGCAGTCGGTTAGGATCGTTAACCAAGAAGATCGCAAAACCAGCTGTGCCGTTTGGCGGAAAGTACCGGATTATTGATTTCCCTCTGAGTAATTGTCACAACTCAGGAATCGATACAGTGGGTATTTTAACTCAATATCAGCCATTAGCGCTGCATAGCTATATCGGGGCAGGCGGGGCCTGGGATTTAGACCGTAAGGACGGCGGCGTGTATATCCTGCCACCTTATGCCCGTGAGAAAGGTGCGGAATGGTATAAGGGAACCGCGGATGCAATCTATCAGAATATCAATTTTATTGAAATGATCAATCCCAGTTATGTCTTGGTGCTTTCCGGTGACCATATTTATACCATGGATTACTCACAAATGTTTGAATATCATAAGGCCAAAAAGGCTGAAGCCACGATTGGTGTGATTGAAGTGCCGATCATCGAAGCTCCGCGCTTTGGCATTATGAATACAGCCGAGAATGGAAGAATTACTGAATTTCAAGAGAAGCCGGCACAGCCGATCAGCAATTTGGCTTCAATGGGAATTTATCTTTTTAATTGGAAGTTTCTTAAGCGCAGTCTGGAAGAAGATGCGAAAGATACAGCTTCAAGCCATGATTTTGGCAAAAATGTCATTCCGAAAATGCTGGCTGGCGGGCATAAATTATTTGCTTATCATTTTCAAGGGTATTGGAAAGATGTCGGCACTGTCGAAAGCTTTTGGGAGGCCAATATGGACTTACTGGCTGACGAACCTGAGCTGAACTTGCATGATCCGGCTTGGCGGGTCTATTCGGTCAACCCTACCAGGCCGCCGCACTATATTGCTAATGGTGCTAAGGTTAGCTGCTCCTTAATCAGCGAAGGGGCGGTTGTTTATGGAGAGGTTGAACACTCGGTGATTTTTCCTGGGGTGCAAATCGGGGCAGGAGCCAAGATTAAGGATTCGGTCATTATGCCTTATGCTCAAATCGGTGAAAATGTTGAGATTACCAGAGCCATTATTGGTCGACGCTGCATCATTGAAGCTGATGCGAAAATCAACAGCAGCCAAGACGATATTCTGGTTATTCCCGAAGGAGACGTTGTACCGCGTGATGCGCAGGTAAATGGTGATGGCCCAATCCAGCAAAAACAAGTAGGCTAGTAAAGACTGGCTGTCTTGAAGCAAAGAGGTGTCGTTATGAAACGAGTCATGGGGATTATCAATCTATATGAAAATGAAGCCTTAATTCAGGAAATTACCGAGCACCGTCCGCTGGCCGCCGTGCCATTTGCCGGCAGGTATCGGCTGATTGATTTTATTTTATCGAGCATGGTCAATTCAGGCATTCAAAATATCGGGATCTTAGTCAAAAATAAGTCCCGCTCCTTAATGGATCATTTGCGGTCAGGCAAAGAGTGGGATTTGGCTCGCAAAAGAGATGGCCTCTTTATCTTACCTGCGGCTCACACCATAGCCGGAGCTGGCAAAGGCAACGGTGATGTCGAAAACTTTCAACATAATCTGGATTATATTGAAAGCAGCCGGCAGAAATATGTCTTAATCAGCAATAGTCATACCATCTGCAACATGAACTATCGGAAAGTCTTTCAGTTCCATGAAAATACGGGTGCAGACATTACCATAGTCTATAAAGATCAAGATCCAGGCAGTGATGATTTTACCGGCTGCACCATGCTGGAAACAACTGAGGATGGCAGGGTTGTTGATTTAGCCGTGAATCCTGCTAAATATACCAGCTCCAAAGTATCCATGGATATGTACTTGATGAAAAAAGAATTGCTGGTGGATATCATTAGCGGCTGCTATGCCCGGGGTGGTGTCGATTTCCTGAAAGACGGGCTGATAAAAAACTTAGACCGGCTTAAAATTTATGCCTATCAGCATCGGGGGTTTGTGGCCCGGATTAATTCTGTGGCCAGCTACTACCGGCATAATATGGACTTGTTGAAACCGGAAAAGTGGCAGGAGTTGTTTGTTAAATCCGGGTTGATCTATACTAAGGTTAAAGATGAGGCACCCGCTAAGTATAAGGAAAACGCCAAGGTGAGTAATGCCATGGTCGCAAATGGCTGCATTATTGAAGGCAGTGTCGAAAATAGCGTGTTATTCAGAGGGGTAAAAGTCCATAAAGGTGCTTGCGTTAAAAACAGTATTATCATGCAAAAATGCGAGATTGCCGCAAATGCAATCGTGGAAAATGTCATTTGTGATAAAGATGTCATGATCACGACAGGAAAATGGCTCAAAGGGGATCAAACCTATCCCCTTGTCATTGAGAAAGGGACGGTGATTTAACGTGATGAAAGTATTGCATGCTGCAGCTGAGGCCGCGCCTTTTATTAAAACTGGCGGATTAGGCGAAGTGATTGGCGCTTTGCCCAAGGAACTGACCAGGCAGGGCGTCGATGTTCGGGTTGTGCTGCCCCGCTACCGGGATATTGCGACCGAATATCTGGATCAAATGGTTGTAACCCACAGGATTATTGTGCCTGTGGGATGGCGCCAGCAGGTGTGCGATGTCTCTCAACTCACTGTTGCTGGTGTAATCTTTTATTTTATCGGCAATGACTATTACTTTGACCGCAGCGAGGTCTATGGCCACCATGATGATCATGAGCGGTTTGCGTTTTTTTGCCGGGCTGTTTTAGAAGTACTGCCCCAGTTGGAGTTTCAGCCCGATATTCTCCATTGCCACGATTGGCATACCGGGATGATGAGTGTGCTGCTTAATGCTCACTATCGTGCTATGCCTTTTTATGCCGATTTGAAGACGGTTTTTACTATTCATAATCTGGAGTACCAGGGGAATTTCTCGCCTGATATTTTAGGGGACATGCTGGATTTAGGCTGGGAGTATTTCACACCTGATGGTGTGGAAGTTTCCGGCCAAGTTAGCTTTCTAAAAGGTGGTTTAAATTGTTCTGATGCCATTACCACGGTGAGTCAGAGCTATGCTGCGGAAATTTTACAGCCTGAGTATGGCCAAAATATGGACGGGCTGCTGCGCAAACGCAGCCATCAATTGACTGGGATTGTCAATGGGCTCGATTATGCTGAATATGATCCGCGTAACGGGATTTTCATTGATACTCCTTTTGATGCCCGCTCACTGCGAAAGCGCCGTGACAATAAACTGCGGCTGCAGGAAAGTCTAGGCTTACCGGCAGCAGAGGCCATACCCGTTGTTGGGATTGTCTCACGGCTGGTGGAATCAAAAGGAATGGATCTCGTTGCTGACATATTGGACGAGCTGTTACAGCTGGAGGGTCAGCTCATTATTCTTGGTACCGGGGAAGAGCGTTATCAGCGTTTCTTTACTGAGGCTGCCCAGCGTTATCCGCAGCAGGTTGCTGCGGCTATCCGCTTTGATGAGCGTTTAGCCAGACGGATTTATGCCGGCTCAGATATGTTCTTGATGCCTTCCCGCATAGAGCCTTGCGGACTCAGTCAGCTTACTGCCATGCGTTATGGCAGTATCCCCATTGTTCATGCCACCGGCGGATTAAAGGATACTGTTGTATCCTATCATGAGCAAGCCGGTGAAGGCACAGGCTTTAGTTTTAGTGATTATAGTGCGCCAGCTTTGCTGGACGCTATGAAGCAGGCACATGCTTTGTTCCACGACAAAAAAGCCTGGAACAAGCTTATCCAGACCGCCATGAAGAGCAATTTTAGCTGGCAGCAGTCTTCTGATCAGTACAAAAGCCTGTATGGTCAGCTGCTGGCGAAATAGAATTAACCAAAAATCACTCTTCCGAATAATATATACTGCTTGCAGCATAACATGGAGTATTGCCGCTCCCGACTTTGACACTTGCAGGTAAAGGGTATATTTCAGGAGGTGATTTTTTGCTTAGCGACAAAGAAGCGTTTAAAGCCGCCTTTATCAACAAGCTGCAGACTATGTGCGGAAAAAGCATGGATGAAGCTTGTATGAATGATAACTACGTTGCGCTGGCAAGTGTGGTGCGTGATTGTATAAGCCGTAACTGGATTCAAACCAATAAGCAATACCGCGATCAGGGGGAAAAACAGGTCTACTATTTCTCTATCGAGTTTTTGATGGGGAAACTATTGGACTGTAATTTAATTAATACCGGACTTAAGCAAGTGTGTGCAGAGGGGCTAAAGGACTTAGGCATTGAGTTAGAAGACTTGTTGAACCAGGAGCCGGACGCTGGACTCGGAAATGGTGGTCTTGGACGGCTGGCGGCCTGTTTTCTCGATTCTCTGGCAGCCCTGAACCTACCGGGGCATGGCTGTGGTATCCGGTATAAATATGGACTTTTTGAGCAAAAGATTGTCAATCACTATCAGGTCGAGCTGCCTGATAACTGGTTAAAGGATGGCTATATCTGGGAATTTAGAAAAGCCGACAAAGCCGTTGACGTTAAATTTGGCGGGAATGTGGTCTGCCGTGAAAGTGGCGGCAGGACTGAGTTTATTCAGGAAAACTATGAGAGTGTCAAAGCTGTGCCCTATGATATCCCGATGATCGGTTATGACAACAATACCGTGAATACACTGCGGCTCTGGAATGCCGAGCCGTTACAAGCCGATTTTGACCTATCCTGCTTTAATCATGGCGATTACTTGAAAGCTGTCCAATATAAGCAGTCGGTTGAACGCATTTGCAAGATTCTCTATCCGGATGACAGTTTCTATGAAGGGCGGCTGCTGCGCCTCAAACAGCAATACTTCTTTGTGTCAGCCGGCCTGCAAAGTATTCTCAGGCGGTTCAAGCGGCGCAAATATAGTATTCATGCCCTGCCGAGCAAGGTCGCGGTGCATATTAATGATACCCATCCGGCGCTGGCCATTCCTGAGCTGATGCGGCTGCTGGTGGATGAAGAAGGTCTCGGGTGGGATGCAGCCTGGCAAATTACCACCGAGACCATTTCTTATACCAACCATACCATTATGCCGGAAGCGCTGGAGAAATGGCCGGTTGACATGTTCAAAACACTGTTGCCGCGAATTTATATGATTGTTGAGGAAATTAATAAGCGCTTTTGCCAAGCTGTCTGGAACCGGTATGGTGACTGGGATAAAGTCCGCGACATGTCGGTTATCCTGGATGATCAGGTACATATGGCCCGGCTGGCGGTTATAGGGAGCTATAGTGTCAATGGTGTTGCCCAGATCCATACGGATATTCTAAAAAACCATGTCATGGCCGGATTTCATAATTTTTCGCCTCATAAATTTAACAACAAGACCAATGGAATTACGCACCGGCGCTGGTTGCTCAAGGCAAATCCGGAATTGGCTGAGCTTATTTCTGAGGCCATCTCGCCAGGCTGGCTGACCTGTCCTCAGGAGTTAAGCCAGTTGCTGCGCTACAATCAGGATAGTGGGTTCCAGGATGGGCTGGCGGCCATTAAGCTAGGCAAGAAAGAGGCTTTGGCGCAATATATCAGCAGCAAATATCAGCTTACCCTTAATGTGAACTCCATTTTTGATATCCAGATTAAACGCATTCATTCTTACAAACGGCAAATTTTAAATGTGCTGCACATCATGGATTTATATAACCGTTTAAAGGCAAACCCGGATTTGGCGATCACCCCGCGTACGTTCATCTTTGCAGGCAAGGCTGCACCCGGCTACTATATTGCCAAACAGACCATTAAGCTGATTAACATTATGGCTGAGCTGATTAACAAGGATACCACCATTCAAGATAAGCTAAAAGTAGTCTTTTTAGAAAACTATAGTGTTTCTCTTGGCGAACTGCTATTTCCGGCCGCAGATGTGAGTGAGCAAATTTCTACAGCCAGCAAAGAAGCGTCAGGCACCGGCAATATGAAGTTCATGATGAATGGTGCCATAACCATCGGAACGCTGGATGGCGCAAATGTCGAAATTCATCATGCAGTTGGCGATGAGAATATCTTTATATTCGGTTTGCGGGCCGAGCAGGTATTGAACTACTATCAGCATTGCGGCTATTGTGCCTGGGATATTTATAACAGCGATCAGCGCATCAAGACCGTGCTGGAGCAGCTGGTAAACGGTTTTTTTCCGAATGAGAAAGAGGAATTCCGGCCACTGTATGACTATCTGCTGCTTAATAATGATGAGTTCTTTGTGCTCAAGGATTTTGCAGCCTACGCCGATGCACACGTTCGCTTGGAAGAGCGATATCAGCATAAGCGCGAGTGGTTAAAAATGAGCATCACCAACATTGCTCATTCCGGTAATTTTTCCAGTGACCGCACCATTAGCGAGTATGCAAAAGGCATTTGGAACATCAAGCCTGTAAGGATTCCCTGATAGACAAAGGGCTGGTTAGTACCCAGCCCTTATCTGTTGCATGATGGCCGTTGGCTTATTCTAATGGATTAGATTCCAGGAGCCCAGCAAAGCCAGTATGGGTGCCCAATATTCAGTTCTAATCCAAAATAGACTATGAGCTTTTCTAGGTTTAATCTCACGGTAAGTTTTAGGGTCCAGCAAGAAACGATCACAATCTTTATTTGTTCGTTTACCGATAACCCAAGTGATTGCCGCAGAGATAAAAAGGTCAGACGAAACAGGCCATTTTTGTAATTGGTAATATCCTTCATAAAATATGGAGTCCAAAGAATATTGGGTCATCAGACAAACTGACAAGGTAACAATCGGGATAATGATTCCATAGCCTCGCCAAATAAGCATTGTAAACCCTCCTTTATCTTCGGAATTTGACAAAAAGGCTGAAATCCCTCCGGTAAAATGGACTCACAATCTTGAGACCATTTTCCTAAAAAGTTATTTCAAAATTCAATTTATAAAATAATATTTTGCTCAGTTTTTGCAGGTTTTTGCTATATCGAAACAGAAAAATGTCCATAGATAACAGATTATTACAAGCCGATTTTGGAAGGGGAGGTGCAGGTTCTATTTTACAAGATAAAGCCGGGTTTAAAGAAGCTTTTATCCAGAAACTTCAGTCCAGGCATGGTAAGAGTCTTGAGGAAGCCTCAACCAACGATCTGTACAGTGCCCTTGGCGAAGTGATCCGGGATACGATTAGCTCAAATTGGATCCAAACCAACAAGACTTATACTGAAAAAAATGAAAAACAGATTTACTATTTCTCGATGGAATTTCTGCTTGGTCGTATTCTAGATACCAATCTCATTAATACCGGCTTGCTGGCCACCTGTCAGGAAGCACTGGCCGAACTCGGCATTAGTTTGGCGGAAGTGGAGCAGCAGGAGCCGGATGCCGGACTGGGCAATGGCGGATTAGGCCGTCTGGCCGCCTGCTTTATGGATTCCATGGCCGCATTGGGTTTGCCCGGACATGGTACAGGCATTCGCTACAAGTATGGATTGTTCGAACAACGGATTATTGACAAGCAGCAAGTTGAATTGCCGGATAACTGGCTGAAAGACGGCTATATTTGGGAATACCGGAAAGCTGACAAGGCAGTGACAGTAAAGTTTGGCGGCACGATTCAAACCCGCCAGGCTGATGGCCGGCTGGTGTTTGAACACACTGGCTATGAGGCTGTTAAGGCCGTTCCTTATGATGTCCCGATTGTTGGCTATGCCAACAACACCGTCAATACGCTGCGGCTGTGGAATGCTGAACCCATTCAGGCCGAGTTTGACCTGGCTTATTTTAACCGTGGTGAATATCTGAAAGCGGTTGAATATAAGCAGTGGGTTGAGCGTATTTCCATGATTTTATATCCGGATGACAACTACTATGAGGGACGGACACTCCGGCTCAGACAGCAGTACTTTTTCGTTTCTGCCGGTGTGCAGAGTATTATTCGCCGCTTCAAAAAAACCGGATTGCCCATTGGGAAACTGGCGGGAAAAGTAGCCATCCATATTAATGATACCCATCCGGCAGTAGCCATTCCGGAACTGATGAGGGTACTCATGGATGAAGAAGGCCTGGGGTGGGAGCAAGCCTGGGATATTACTACCAGAACGGTTTCTTATACCAACCATACCATTTTGCCTGAGGCATTGGAAAAATGGCCGGAAGAGCTGTTTAAAACCCAGCTGCCGCGGATATTCATGATTGTAGCGGAAATCAACAAGCGCTATTGCGAAGAAATTATGACCAAGTTTTGCTGTTCGCAGGAGCAAATTCACAATATGGCCATCTTGTCGCAGGGTCAGGTGAATATGGCCCATCTGGCAGTAATCGGAAGTTATAGCGTCAATGGGGTAGCCGCCATTCATACCAATATTCTCAAAAAGCATTTACTCAAGAATTTCTATCATTTTCATCCGCTTAAGTTTAACAATAAGACCAATGGCATTACCCACCGCCGCTGGCTGATTAAGGCCAATCCCCGTTTGGCCAATTTGCTGACCAGTGCAATTGGCGAATGCTGGATTCGGCACCCTGGTGATTTAATTCATCTGCTCAATTTCCGGGGAGACGCTGCTTTTCAACAGCAAATCGCTGCTGTAAAGCAGCAGAATAAAGCCGATCTGGCAAAGTACATTAAGAATAAATACGCTGTTGAGGTTGATCCCACTGCCATCTTCGATGTCCAGATCAAACGGATTCACGCATACAAACGGCAGCTGCTCAATATATTTCATATCATGGACTTGTATAATCGCCTTAAACTGAACCCTGATTATGATATGGTACCCAGAGTATTTATTTTTGCAGGCAAAGCGGCGCCCGGCTACTATATTGCCAAACAAACCATTAAGCTCATCAACACACTGGCAGAAAAAATCAATAACGATCCGACCATTCAGGGCAAAATAAAAGTTGTGTTTTTGGAAAACTATAGTGTTTCGCTAGGAGAACTTGTCTTTCCGGCCGCCGATGTCAGTGAACAGATTTCCACAGCCAGTAAGGAAGCTTCAGGTACCGGCAATATGAAATTTATGATGAATGGTGCCATTACCATTGGTACGTTAGATGGTGCCAATGTAGAGATTCGGGATGCTGTGGGCGAAGAGAATATGTTTATCTTTGGCCTTACGGCAGAAGAAGTACTGGATTTTTATCATTGCGGCGGTTATTCGGTGTGGGATAGCTACAATCATGACGAGCGGCTCAAAACTGTCCTTAACCAGATGATTGATGGCAGCCTGCAAGGCGAGCATGAGGCGTTCCGGCCGTTATATGACTCCCTGCTGTACAATAATGACGAATATTTTGTACTCAAAGATTTTGCGGCTTACGCGGATACTCAGCTGAGATTGGACAAGGCTTTTCGCAATAAAGAACAATGGGTTGGTGCAAGCATTTATAATATTGCCAAATCCGGTATTTTTTCCAGTGACCGCAGCATTCAAGAGTATGCGGATGATATCTGGAAAGTCCGGTCGGTGCTCATTCCTGGCTAATTGCAGGGTGTGCCGAAGGGAATGGACAAATATAACTCTAGGAGGCCAACTGTGAGAATTTCACCGCTTAGCGAGCAGGACTTGTATTTGTTTCATGAAGGCACTAATTTTCGCAGTTATCAAATGCTGGGAGCGCATGTGCTGGAAGTTGACGGGCAATGGGGAACGCGCTTTGCTGTTTGGGCTCCTACTGCTCAGTCCGTTCACGTCGTAGGGAACTTTAACGGCTGGCAAGGCGCCGGTCATACCATGAAGAGGCAAGGCAATTCGGGAATTTGGAGTCTCTTTATTGCCGGGCTGGACAGCGGGACGATTTATAAATACGAAATCATTACCGCTGCTGGCGGACGGCTGTTAAAAGCCGACCCTTATGCGTTTTGCGCCGAACTGCGGCCGGAGACGGCTTCCAAAGTAGCCAAGCTTGACGGGTATTGCTGGAATGATGCCACCTGGCATACGCTGCAGCAAAAGCCTATTTATGAGCGCCCCATGTTAATCTATGAGGTGCATTTGGGATCATGGCGGTTTAATGCTGACGGGCAGCCGCTAAGCTATCGGGAGCTGGCCGATCAACTGGTCGATTATGCTGTCGATCTTGGCTATACGCATGTTGAACTTATGCCGGTGGTTGAGCACCCGTTTGACGGGTCGTGGGGCTATCAGGCTACAGGGTTTTTCGCGGTTACCAGCCGTTATGGAACGCCCCAGGATTTTATGTACTTTGTTGACCGCTGCCATCAGCGTGGGCTTGGGGTTATTTTGGATTGGGTTCCCGGGCATTTTTGCAAAGACGATCATGGCTTAAGGCATTTCGATGGCAGCCCGCTCTATGAATCTGCTGATATCAACAAAGCGGAAAATGCGGAATGGGGGACAGCCAATTTTGACTATGAGCGCCCCGAAGTCAGCAGCTTTTTAATCTCGAATGCGCTGTTCTGGTTTGATGTGTATCATATTGACGGTCTTCGCGTGGATGCGGTGGCCAATATTTTGTATTTGGATTATGGACGGAAACCCGGTCAATGGCAGCCTAATCAGCACGGTGGAAATGGAAATTTAGCGGCAATGGATTTTATCCGCAATCTCAATCAGGCTGTTTTTGAAGCTTATCCGGCGGCGTTGATGATTGCCGAGGAATCTACATCCTGGCCTATGATTTCTAAGCCGACTTATATGGGCGGCATGGGCTTTAACTTTAAGTGGAATATGGGCTGGATGAATGATATGCTGCGGTACATGGCGATCGATCCTGTTCATCGCAAGTGGCATCACAATTTGGTTACATTTTCGCTTATGTATGCTTTTTCAGAGAACTTTGTCCTGCCGTTATCTCATGATGAGGTGGTGCATGGCAAACGATCTTTAATTGAAAAAATGCCGGGCGACTATTGGCAGAAGTTTGCCGGTCTCCGGGCGTTCTATGGCTACTGGCTGGCTCATCCAGGCAAGAAGCTGCTGTTTATGGGCGGTGAATTTGGCCAGTTTATTGAGTGGAAGTATTACGACAGCCTGGATTGGCATTTGCTTGAGTATCCCATGCACAATAAGCTGCAGGAGTACACGAAAGCCATCAATCATTTCTACCGGCAGCAGCCGGCTTTGTGGGAAATTGATTGTGACTGGCAAGGGTTTAGCTGGATTGATTGCCAGGACTACAATCAGAGTGTCATCACCTTTATGCGTAAAGGCCGACAGGAGCATGAATATTTGATTGTTGTGTGCAACTTTACTCCCCAGGTACATCAGGACTATCGAATTGGTGTTCCGGAGCCATGCGGTTATACTGAGGTGTTTAACAGTGACTGGGGCGAGTTTGGCGGTTCGGGTCAGTCCAATGCGGGGCGCTTAACACCCCAAGCAGCTGCCTGGCATAATCAGCCGTATACCCTTCATTTAAACATACCGCCGCTTGCAACCATTTATTTAAAGCCAGTCAAGTCTGCGGAAAAGCCAGTAGAGCTAGGTTGTGAGCATACACCAACTGCAGCGCAGCTAGGGAGTACGAATGGGATAAATTACGGAAAAGGTGATAACAATGCGGAAAAAAGAGTGTGTGGCCATGCTGCTGGCCGGAGGACAAGGCAGCCGGCTGGGACTTCTCACGAAAGACCTGGCTAAACCGGCGGTACCATTTGGCGGCAAGTATCGTATTATTGATTTTGCATTAAGTAATTGTCATAATTCCGACATAGATACGGTAGGAGTTCTGACTCAATATAAACCACTGGCTCTAAACAGTTATATCGGCATTGGCAGTGCCTGGGACTTGGACCGCAATGGCGGCGGGGTTTATGTGTTGCCGCCCTATGTGCGCGAGCATGGCGGGGAGTGGTACAAAGGAACAGCGGATGCGATTTTTCAAAATGTCAACTTCATTGATTTATTTGACCCGGAATATGTTCTAGTGTTATCCGGTGATCATATCTACAAAATGGATTATTCCTTAATGCTGGACTATCACCGGGATAATCAGGCTGATGCGACCATTGCGGTCATTGCCGTGCCATGGGAGGAAGCCAGCCGGTTTGGCATTATGAATACCGATTCAGCGAACCGGATTACAGAATTTGCGGAAAAGCCCAAGCAGCCGCAAAGCAATTTGGCTTCCATGGGAATCTATATTTTTAACTGGTCGGTACTGCGGCAATATCTGATCGCAGACGGCTATGATGCTGCTTCTTCGCATGATTTTGGTAAAGATATTATTCCCAAAATGCTCAATGAAGGGCAAAGCTTAATGGCCTATCCATTCAGCGGCTATTGGAAAGATGTGGGGACACTGGAGAGTTTTTGGGAGGCCAATATGGATTTGTTAGCCGACCCGCCAGAGTTTGATCTTTATGACCCGGCCTGGCGCATCTATTCGGTCAATCCAGTACAGCCGCCGCATTATCTGGCAGCAACAGCCAAGGTAACCAGCTCCATCATTAGTGAAGGCTGCCAAATTTTTGGCGAAGTTGAGCATTCTGTTGTGTTTCCGGGCGTATACATAGGAGCAGGGACAAAAGTAACCAATTCAGTCATTATGCCTGATGTCAAAATTGAAGCCGATGTCATTATTGATAAGGCTATTATTGGCCGTAATGCTTTCATCTCTGCCGGCAGCTGCGTGGTTGGCGGCACAGTGGATGGACAGCAGGAGATTGTTGTCGTTGCCGAAGACCGGGTTGTACTTCCCGAGACTGAGGTTCAAGTGAGCGGGAAGGGGATGTAGCGGATGGATGCAATTGGGATCATTAATTTATATACCGATCAGGAAAGTTTAAGTGACTTGACTCAGCACAGGCCTTTGGCCGCTGTTCCGTTTGCCGGCCGATACCGGCTGATTGACTTTCCGCTTTCGAATATGGTCAATGCCGGCATTAGCAATGTCGGGATCATGGTTCAGCATAAATATCGCTCACTCATGGATCATTTACGGTCAGGCAAAGAGTGGGATTTAGCCCGTAAACGCGAGGGGCTGGCCATATTGCCGCCCGCCTATGCCAACCAGCCTAGCGGCAAGCAGTTTGGTGATGTTGAGAATTTCCAGGCCAATCTGGATTATATTCTCCGGAGTAATCACAAATATGTTGTGATTGCTGGAGCCAGTATGGTTTGTAATATCGATTTAGGCACTGTTTTAAGCTATCATAAGCTGCGCCAGGCTGACATAACCGTTGTCTATAGTGAGCAGGCTCAAGGGCAGGATGGGGTGCAGCGGACGCTGCTGGCGGTGGATGGCGACAATCGTGTCATTGATATGCAGGTCAACAGCGGTAAAGCACCAGGGCAGAAGTTATCAATGGAAATGTATGTGATGGAGCGCCAATTGCTCATTGATCTCATCGAAAATTGTGCTGCTCATGGCGAATATGATTTTGTAAAACATTGTTTAATCAAAAACCTTACCCGATTAAAAATTTACGGATATCAGCATAAGGGGTATTTGGCCCATATTAATTCGACTCAAAGTTATTTTAAGCACAACATGGATTTATTGACACCGGAAGTGTGGCAGGAACTCTTTTTTACCCCTGGGTTGATCTATACCAAAGTAAAAGATGAACCGCCAGCCAAATATAAAACTGAGGCCCGTGTTATTAACTCTTTAGTGGCTAATGGTTGTTATATCGAAGGAACGGTTGAAAATAGCATTTTGTTCAGAGGGGTCAGAGTGGAGAAAGGTGCGCATATCAAAGACTGTATTGTCATGCAAAAGGGTCTGATCGCCGAAGGAGCCATGTTGCAAAATGTAATTTGTGATAAGGACGTACAAGTTTTAGCAGGTCGAAGCCTGCGCGGAGAACCCAGTTATCCCATTATTATAAAGAAAGGCATGGTGATTTAAAGATGGTAAAAGTACTGTTTGTAGCTGCCGAAGCCGTTCCCTTTGCCAAAACAGGGGGACTGGCTGATGTTGCCGGTTCACTGCCCAAACAACTAAGAGCTCAAGGTGCTGATGTGCGGGTGATGATGCCCAAATACAGCAGCATAGCGCCACAGTATAAAGAGCAGATGATACTCAAGCACCAAGCTGCTGTAGCGGTGGGCTGGAGACAGCAGTACTGCGGCGTCGAGCAATTGGAGTATGAAGGAGTTCCCTTCTATTTTATTGACAATGAGGATTATTTCAAGCGTCCCGAATTTTATGGCTACTATGATGATGCTGAACGGTTTGCTTTCTTTTGCCGGGCTGTCTTAGACGTATTGCCTCACCTTGATTTTATCCCTGATGTGATTCATTGCAATGACTGGCATACCGGAATGGTGAGCGTTTTCTTGCAGGCTCATTACCGTCATAATCCCCAATATCAAAAAATCCGGACGGTGTTTACCATCCACAATCTTCGTTACCAGGGAGTATTCCCAAAAGAAATTATGCCGGATTTATTAAGCTTGGGCTGGGAATACTTTGGTATAGATGGGTTGGAATTTCATAATCAGGTAAACTTTATGAAAGGCGGCTTAGTCTTCTCGGACATTATTACGACAGTCAGCCGCACCTATGCCGAAGAGATTCAATATGAATTCTATGGTGAAAAGCTGGAGGGACTGCTGAGAAAACGGCGTGAAGATATTGTGGGTATTGTCAATGGAATTGATTATGATGTCTATAATCCGTCGAATGATCAACTGATTACTACGCCGTTTGATGCTCATTCTATTGACCTCAAATGCGAGAATAAAGTGAAGCTGCAGGAACGGCTCGGTCTGCCGGTCAAGCGCGGCACACCGATGCTGGCCATTATTTCGCGGCTGGTTGCCCCGAAAGGGCTTGATCTGATTGCCCATATTTTAGATGAGCTGATTGCCGGGGAAGATCTTCAATTGGTGGTGCTGGGAACCGGGGAAGAGCAGTATGAAGCGTTATTTCAGCAGGCTGCCTGGAAATATCCCAATAAGGTGTCTGCCAATATCTATTTTGATGAGGGATTAGCCCATCAGGTTTATGCGGCTGCTGATCTATTTTTGATGCCGTCGCAGTATGAGCCGTGCGGCATTGGCCAGCTTATTGCCCTGCGGTATGGTACTCTGCCGGTTGTCCGCGAAACGGGCGGCCTGAAAGATACCATCCAGCCGTACAATAAATACACTGGTTTGGGGAATGGTTTTTCTTTTACCAACTATAACGCCCATGACTTGTTATTCACGGTCAAGAAAGCACTAGGCTTATATTATGATAAACCGGTTTGGGCTAAAATTGTTCATAATGCCATGCAGTCAGACTATAGCTGGCGGCAGTCGGCTGCACAGTATCAGTCTATTTACAACAGGTTATACAGCAACGGAGGTTAATCTATTTGGATACAGGGAAAAGGCAGCAAGATCAGTTTCAAGCAATATTTGCAGAATGTCATGGAATAACTCATAGGTTGGCTTGCAGCCCGGCAGCAAGCTTTCAGGGGCGGTTCTTACAGCAACTGACAGTCCTGCATGGGATTAGCCTGGCAGAGGCATCACCCTGGCAGCAATATACCGCCTTGGCCGCAGTAGTACGGGAGCTGGTCGGGCAGGATTGGCAGCAAACCCGGCAGCGTTATCGGGAGCAGGGTGCCAAGCAAGTCTATTATTTATCCATTGAGTTTTTGCTGGGCCGGCTGCTTGGTGCTAATTTGCTCAGTCTGGGGTTATATGATATTGCTGAGCAAGGTTTGCGTGAACTGGGTTTGTCACTGGCTGAGCTTGAAGCACAGGAGCCTGATGCCGGATTGGGCAACGGAGGCCTGGGCCGGCTGGCTGCCTGCTACCTGGACTCGATGGCTGCCGGCGGGCTGCCTGGCCAGGGCTGCGGCATGCGCTATACGAGTGGATTGTTTGTACAGCGATTGATTGATGGTGCACAGCAAGAATGCCCTGATCCCTGGTTAAGAGATGGCTATGTGTGGGAATACCGGCGTCCTGATCAAGCTGTCACCATCAATTTCGGCTCTGGTCAGTCTGCCGAACAAGTCGTTGCTGTCCCTTATGATGTACCGGTGCTGGGCTTTCAAAATCAGGTGGTGAATACCCTGCGGCTGTGGAGTGCCGAAACGGCACCGCAGGAGAGTCATGCAAGCAGCGAGGCTTCTATTACTGATAACCTGTATCCTGATGACAGTACACCTGAAGGAAAAATACTCAGACTTAAACAACAATATTTGCTGGTGGCTGCCAGCTTGGCTGCTATACTCAGGGATTATCAAGCCAGCAGCCAACCAATGACTGACCTGGCAAAATATGTTGCCATTCATATCAATGATACCCATCCGGCTTTGGCGGTACCGGAACTGATGCGTCTGCTGACCGATCAGGAGGGGCTGTCCTGGGACACTGCCTGGAGCATCACGGTCAACACTTTGTCTTATACCAATCATACGGTGATGCCTGAGGCGCTGGAAAAGTGGCCTGTGGAATTATTCAAAACTTTGATGCCCAGAATCTTTGAGCTGGTTCATGCTATCAATGAGAAATTCTGCAGTGATTTATGGGACAGCTACCCCGGTGAGTGGGACAAGATCGCGCAAATGGCCATTATTGCCGATGGCCAAGTCCGTATGGCACATTTGGCTATTGTCGGCAGTCACAGTGTGAATGGTGTTGCCAAGCTGCATACTGATATCTTAAAAACACAGGTCATGAAAAATTTTGCCGAACATACGCCTGTTAAATTTAATAATAAAACAAATGGTATTTCACATCGCCGCTGGCTGCTAAAAGCCAATCCAAGCTTGAGCAGACTGATTACCACCACAATCGGACCGGATTGGGTCAGTCAGCCGGATAAGTTGGCTGACCTTGCCGGTTATGGCTGTGACGCTGCCTTTTGTCAGTCAGCCGCTGCTGTGAAACGTCAGAATAAAACCATTCTGGTTAAGCATATTCGCGACCATTATGGGATTACCGTGTCTGCTGATTCGATTTTTGATGTGCAGATTAAGCGGATGCATGCCTATAAACGACAGCTTTTAAATGCGCTGCATATTCTCCATGTCTATAACCGGCTTAAAGTACAGCCTGACCTGGATATGACGCCGCATACCTTTATCTTTGGCGGCAAGGCGGCTGCCGGCTATTATGAGGCCAAACAAACCATTAAGCTGATTAACACTTTGGCAGCTGTCATTAACAATGACCGTACCATTCGGGATAAACTGAAAGTGGTTTTTCTTGAAAACTACAATGTATCCTTAGCCGAACTCATCATCCCGGCAGCTGACGTCAGTGAACAGATTTCGACTGCCGGCAAGGAAGCGTCAGGCACCGGGAATATGAAACTGATGCTGAATGGTGCTGTGACGCTTGGGACACTCGATGGCGCCAATGTGGAGATTAGCGAAGCGGTTGGCGAGGAGAATATCTTCCTATTTGGTCTGACTGCCGGTCAGGTTGCCGACTATCAGCGGTATGGCGGGTATTGTGCCTGGGATGAGTATCAGCGGGATGCGCGCATTAAGCTTGTGCTGGAACAGCTTAAGCAAGGCTTTGGGGCGGGAACTGAATTTTCCAGCCTCTATCATTCCCTGCTGGACGGCAATGACACCTACTTTGTATTAAAAGACTTTGCTGCCTATGCGGATGCGCATGAGCGCTTAAATAAACGGTTTAACGACCATGATACCTGGCGGCGTATGGCTGTTCAGAATATTGCTCAAGCTGGGCAGTTTGCGATTGATCGAACCTTTGGCGAATACGCACGGGATATTTGGGCAGTCAGTCCGGTGCTGCCAGCCGGAATCGATACGGCTGAGCTGGCTGATGGTGCTAAGGAACGCAGTGCCAGCATATTCATGCAATAGAGAAGAACTGGATAAACCCGCAGGGGAATGCCGGGATGGGGAGGTACCAATTATGAACCCGAATTGGTTGTTTCACAACTCACAGTCACTGGCCTTTCGCAGCCCCTTTGGGGCTGTTTGTTGTCATACCGAGGTCACCCTCAAACTTAAAATTATGGCTGCCAGCCGGCCGGAAGCTGTGACGCTGCGCTTATGGCAAGATGGCTCAGGGGAGCAAAAAGTGGTCATGAAGCCAGCAGCCGGGACTGTGGCCAATGCCATTTATCAGACCAAAATCACGGTACCGGCTTCTGGGCCGGTGTTGTGGTACTATTTTATTGTCGTTTTGGGCGGGCAGACTTTCTATTATGGCAATAATCGGGATCAATTAGGCGGTGCTGGCGAAATTTATGATTCGCCGCCACCTTCCTTTCAGATTACCATCTATCAGCAAGGCAACCGTACACCAGGGTGGTTTAAAGATGCGGTGATGTATCAAATTTTCCCTGACCGGTTTTATCAGGGTGAATCTGATGAGAGAGTGCCTGCGGTAAAAAAGGGATGTGTCATTCAGTCTGATTGGGGCAATACGCCATACTATATTCGCGACGTGGATACGAAAGAAATTGTCGCCTACGATTTCTTTGGCGGGAACCTGCGTGGCGTCATTGCCAAGCTTCCTTATTTGAAGGAACTCGGGATCAGCGTGCTTTATCTCAATCCTGTCTTTGAGTCACCCAGCAATCATCGCTATGATACCGGGGACTATCACAATATTGATCCGCTGCTTGGCGATAATGAGCTGTTTGCTGAGTTGTGCGCCGCAGCCCAGGAGCAGGGTATGGCAGTCATCCTGGATGGAGTCTTCAGTCATACCGGCAGTGACAGCATTTATTTTAATAAATATGGGACCTATCCGGGGGAGGGAGCGTATCAGTCGCCTCAGTCTTCTTACTACAAATGGTATCGCTTCACGAAGTACCCCGATCAATACGAGAGCTGGTGGGGCATTGATACCCTGCCGAATGTAGAAGAGAATGAACCCACTTACACTGATTTCATTATTCATCATGAGAACAGTGTGCTTAAGCACTGGCTAAAGCAAGGAATTAAGGGCTGGCGGCTGGATGTTGTCGATGAATTGCCGGCTAAATTCGTCAAAGACTTTGCTCAGACCTTGAAAACCATCGATCCTGAGGCTGTGCTGATTGGTGAAGTGTGGGAGGATGCCTCTCATAAGGTCAGCTATGGCAGTTTACGCGAATATTTGTGCGGTGATGAACTGGACTCGGTGATGAATTATCCCTTTAGACAAATCCTGTTGGATTTTGTACTAGGCCAGGCTGATGCCGGTAAAACCCAGCGTGCCTTAATGAGTCTTTATGAGAATTATCCGCGTGAACAATTTTATGCCATGATGAACTTGCTGGGCAGTCATGATGTTGCGCGGGTGCTAACCTTGCTGGGGGAAGCTCCGCCGCGGGAAAGTTTGTCTATTACGCAGCAGTCTAAGCATCGGCTGACAGTCAGGCAGCGCCGCTTGGCTGCCGATCGGCTCAAATTACTGGTTGTCTGGCAGATGACCTTCCCTGGAGTGCCATGTGTCTATTATGGGGATGAAGCCGGAGTGGAAGGCTATCCTGATCCTTTTAATCGCCGCACCTATCCTTGGGGTCAAGAAGATGCGGAATTGCTGGAGTGGCACAAACGGCTTATTGCTCTCAGGCATCGTTATCCGGTATTGAAAACCGGTGAGTGGCTGCCTGTATACGCCCAGGGCGATGTCCACGGGTATGTCCGCCGGATTACCAATGGGAAAGATGTCTTTGGACAGCTGCAGCCGGATAATACCGTGCTGGTGCTGCTGAATCGCAGCCAGGACAGCCGTGTGCAGGTGTCTTTGGATGTGCGTGGTCTATGCCGCGGTACGATGCAGGATGTGCTGAATGGAACAGAAACTGTGGTGCATAGCGGCAGTCTGTCTGTCGAACTGGCTCCTTTGGAGGGTAAAATTTTGTTACAAGTTGAAAAAACTGCTTATCCCCGTCAAGGTGGAATCTTGCTTCATCCAACATCGCTGCCCTCTAAATATGGAATTGGCGATTTAGGCAAAGAGGCTTACGAATTTATCAATTTTCTCTATAAAGGCAGACAAAAGTTATGGCAAATCCTGCCCCTGAATCCGGTTGGCTTTGGTCAATCCCCTTATCAGGCTCTGTCAGCATTTGCCGGTAATCCCTTGCTCATTTCATTAGGAAAACTAGTGGGTGAAGGGCTGCTTGGCGCAGCCGATGTGAAAGTACCGCGCCCTTTTCAGACCGATCAAGTTGAATTTGCGGCTGTTCAGCAATTTAAAGAACAATGCTTCCGCACTGCTTATGCTAATTTCAAATTGAAAGGTGCAGGTGATGACTACCAGGAGTTTGTGGCTGATCAGGCCGAGTGGCTGGACGATTATGCTTTATTCATGGCTTTAAAGCAGCACTTTTCTGGTGTAAGCTGGACCGAGTGGCCTGCCGCACTGGCCAGCCGCCAGCAAGCGGCCTTGCTTGAGTATCAGGCTTTGCTGCAGGATGAAATGAATTATCAGCGTTTTCTGCAATACATTTTCTTTAAGCAATGGCTGGCGTTGAAACGGTATGCCAATCAATGGGGCGTGAAGCTTGTGGGCGATATGCCCATCTTTGTGGCCCACGACAGCGCCGACGTATGGGCAAACCAGCAGCTATTTGAGTTGGATGATGCCGGTTTGCCCAAAAAGGTAGCCGGAGTACCGCCTGATTACTTTAGCGAAACCGGCCAGCTATGGGGCAATCCTCACTACAAATGGGCGGCGATGGCCAAAGACGATTATCAATGGTGGGTTGACCGCTTCCGCAGCTTGCTTGAATTAGTCGATATTATTCGCGTGGATCATTTCCGGGGGTTTGAAGCTTATTGGGAAATTCCCGCCGGTGAGCAAACTGCCGTTCATGGTAAATGGGTTAAGGGGCCTGGTGAGGCATTTTTCGCCAGTCTGGAGCGCCAATTGGGCAAACTGCCCATTATTGCCGAGGACTTGGGGGTTATCACTCCCGAGGTTGATGACCTGAAGGATGCGTTCTATTATCCGGGCATGAAGGTATTGCATTTTGCGTTGGGTTGTGATGAAGATCAGTGCTGTATCCCCTTTGTCTGTGAGAAAAACTGTGTGGTTTATACCGGTACCCATGACAATGACACAACACTAGGCTGGTATAAGAAGGATGTTAGTGCTGAACCGGATCAGGCTGCCTGTATCCATAAACTATTGCAGCTTGAGAGTATTGAGCCGGAAGAAATTTGCTGGCAAATGATTGAGCTTGCTTATGGCAGCCATGCCAATATGGCCATTATTCCACTGCAAGATATCTTGTGTCTGGACAGTGAGGCCAGAATGAATACGCCGGGAACCGTTGGCGGCAACTGGCTGTGGCGGTGCCGTAAAGAGGCTTTGACGGCTGAATTGGCCGCTCGTCTGGCCGCGCTTGTTGGTCGGCATAAACGTTAGTGAATCGAATTGCATCACAGCCGAACATGTGTATTCACTTGAATGCACATGTTCGGCTGCTTTTTTTGTCCAAAAACAACTCAATCCAATTAACATAATTACGAAAATCATAATAAATCAAATTTCGACATGCGAGCTATAGTATAATGCACTCATACAAAAGTACGCATAAACTGTATTTTATGTAATTTAGGAGAACTATGAATTCAAGTGTTTTGGCCCAAAAGACGTGTATTTTAGCTACAATGATCATTACAATACCAATGATTTTATTTGGGTGGATGAATGCCAACAATAGCCGGGATCGAATTATTGCCGAAAAAGAGCAAATGTTATTGAGAATTGCCGCTTCGCTCGAGCTGCGCTTTCCTGACTCCTATGAAGGTATTTTAAAACACAGCCCACAGTCTGCAAATGAACAGGAAAAATTACTGCTCCTGCATAAAAGGCTGCAGCCCATTATTGATGAGGTAGCCCAGCGCTATCCTGAGTATGGAATGGGTTACGGGATGTCTACGCAGCGTATTGCCTATTATCCTTACAGGCAGGAACTCTTCAACAGGCCAATTTCTCAGTGGGTTCTAAATGCCTATGATAAACAAGAGTTCCTATTACAGAGGCGGGCCATGTCACCTACCTGGGGGCAGCCGACAATGTCTTTGATTTATCCCCTTTGCTTTAACGGCAAAATGATCGGGCATATTTGGGTCAATGCTAAGTTAGGTGATATCAATCAGGCTATTTATTTTGCCTGGGCTCAAAATTTGGTCATCTTAATCATAACCTGGCTGGGATTAATCTTTTTATTGCAGAAGGCTTTTAACAGCATTGGACAAGAGTTAAAAGCCTTTTCTGCCAGCATTGAGGAGAAGACCGACAATTTCGAGCAGTTGACTACTCTGCCGGAACTGCAGCCGCTGCGGGCCGCTGTGATCGGTCTGCGTGAGGGCTTGGAGCAGGAGAAGGATGCCGTGCAAAATGCATTGTTGGCTGTTCATCAAACCTTGGACCGCATTACCGACTTCTTCTTTGCTTTAGATAGGGAATTTCGGTTTATTTATATTAACAGCAAGATGGCAGAAATGTATCGGTCGGTAGTCGTTGGACAGCGGATTTGGGATGCACTGCCAGCTTCACGGGGGTTTGCTGCTCAATTTGAACAGGCGCTTGCTGAACAAATTTCTGTCTGTTATACTGCCTTTTCGCCAACCATTCTAAAATGGCTTGAGATCAGCATTTATCCGTCGCCACATGGACTTACCGTTTACATGAAAGATATCCATGATCAAAGATTGGCCCAAAACCAAATTAAAGAACAAGCACGATTGATTGATTTGGTTCAGGATCCTATCATGATGTGGGATATGGAGGGCACCGTTATTTTCTGGAATGGTGGTGCCGAGAAAAGCTATGGCTGGTCTAAGGCTGAGGCGCTCGGACAAAATATTCTGGACTTAATTCAGACTCAATTTCCGCAGTCTCTGGACAAACATATGCAAGAATTGTTAGAGCATGGTTATTGGGAAGGTGAGTTAGTTGACAGCTGTAAAGACGGACGGCGAGTGGTGGTCAAGAGTCATTGGACCATCAATAAAGATGTCAGCGGAAAGGTTGCAGCGGTTTTTGCCATCAATCGTGATATTACTGAAAAGCGAAAAATCGAAGAAGAACTGGCCCGGTTTGACAGCCTGCATACTCTTGGTGAGATGGCTGCTGGTATTGGCCATGAAGTGCGCAATCCGTTGACTACTGTCCGCGGCTATCTCCAGGTCTTTTCTTATAAAGGAAAATTCCGTGAATACCAAGAGCAATTCCATACCATGATTGAGGAGCTGGACCGCGCCAATTCCATTATTACGGAATTTCTTTCCTTAGCGAAAAACAAGTCGTTGGATATGGAGTGCTGCAATTTAAATGATATTATTAGGCCTTTGTTTCCACTGCTTCAGGCGGATGGCTTCCGGTTAGGGCATGATGTCCAGCTTGAACTGACTGACATCCCCAATAGTTGTTTTGACCAAAAGGAAATCAGACAGCTCATTCTTAATCTGGTGCGGAACGGCTTTGAAGCCATGACCAGCGCGGGTCAAGTAACGATTCGGACTTATGCTGAACCGGGAGCAATCGTGTTAGTCATCCGCGATACCGGAACAGGAATTCCTGCAGAAATGTTAGATAAGCTTGGTACACCGTTTCTTACTACCAAAGAGAGTGGTACTGGCTTAGGCTTGCCAGTATGCTACCGGGTGGCTGAGCGCCATGCAGCCCAGATCGCTATCGACACTTCGGCGCAAGGGACGACCTTCTATGTCAAATTCAATCATAGTAAGTAGAATAATTTTTGTGCTCTAGTTGGTTAATTTTTAAAATCATCTTGTATGTTTAAGAAAATTAAGGGTATAATTTAAATGGGCATATGCCCATTTCGATGAAGGAGAGATAGAATGCCCCGAAAACGTTGTTGTGGCAAAATTGAGCAAATGCCTTGTTGTCGGAGGTTTATCCCGGAAGGCGAACTTTCAACAAGCAATGTTGAGCTATTTTTGGAGGAGCTGGAAGCGCTTCGCCTTAAAGACGTCGCCGAATTGGATCAAACAGCCTGCTCATTAAAAATGGGGCTTTCGCGTACTACTTTCCAGCGTATCTTAAATTCGGCCCGGAGGAAAGTGGCGCTTGCTTTATTGGAAGGGCAAAGCATCAGTATTGAGGGAGGGAATTATATTATGCAAAACCGGACTTTTGAATGTGTCGATTGTGCACATCAATGGGAAGAGAAACCTTGCACCCTTGGGGGAAAACATGGCTATGAGATAGCCTGTCCAGCCTGTGGCAGCATGAAGAAGAGCAAGGTCGAGAACGGCAGCAAACACGCTTGTGGTGGCAAAGATCATGAGCATGGTCATGGCTGCTGTGGTAACCATCAGTAATTGAGCGGAGGTGCTGTGATTATGTTTGGCGGTTCAGGTCCTTGGGGAGCCGGACGGTGGTGCGGCTTGTGTTTAGGCGGCGGAGGCTTAGTCAATGCGGTTGTCCTCGGAATTGGTGTTTATGCACTGACTCGATTGCTCCTTACGCCTGCAGCTAAAAAGTAGCTTATTGTTAATAAAAAATACTGACTAGCCGCTTGGTACGTACAAGGGTTAGCCAGTATTTTTTATATTCTCTGAACTTTACTTGTTCAGTCGCTTACTATAGTGAGGCGCGGAATAGGTTTTCCATTTCAAGCTGGGTGGCCTTACGGGGATTGGTTAGACTGCAAACATCCAGCAGGGCATTGGCAGCCAGCTTAGGAATATCCGCTTCCTGGAAGCCCTGAATGGCGTTTAAACCGCTGGGAATGCCAATGTCACGTGCTAGTGTATTAATTGCAGCCAGCAGCTGCTTAATAGACTGCTCAGTGGATTGCCCAATGGTATTAATGCCGAACGCCTGAGCAATGGCCACGAACTTATCCGGTACGGCGTCGGCGTTAAAGGCAGCTACTGCCGGCAGCATCAGGGCATTGCACATGCCGTGCGGCAGGTTATAATAACCGCCAAGCTGATGAGCGGCTGCATGGACATAACCCAAATTCGCATTATTAAAAGCAATCCCAGCCAGGTAAGCAGCATAAACCATCATCTCGCGGGCTTCAATGTCTTGACCGTGTGCCACTGCCTGACGTAAATGCTGGGCAATCAGTTCAATGGCTTTGATGGCCTTGCAATCGGTTACCGGATTGGCGTCGGTGGATACATAGGCTTCGATGGCATGCGTAAGCGCATCCATCCCCGTGGTGGCTGTGAGTGAAGGCGGTAAATCCAGCATTAAGGCTGCATCATTTACAGCAATACACGGAGTAATATGCCAATCAGAAATGGCCATCTTTACTCGCCGTTCTTCATCGGTAATGACGCAATAGCGGGTTAGTTCACTGCCGGTGCCGGCCGTGGTGTTAACCGCTATCAGGGTGGCCGAAGGCTTGCGCAGTTTATTCAGGCCTTCATAATCCTGGATTTCACCGCCGTTGGTAACCAGCAAAGCAATGGCCTTGGCACAGTCGTGCGGTGAACCGCCGCCAAACGAGATTAAAAAATCACAGCCGTTGTCGCCGTAGATTTTGAGGCCGCGTTTTACATTATCGGTTGTGGGGTTGGGTTTGACTTCATCATGAAACACATAGAACAGTCCTATACTATCCAGTACATCAGTCAACTGGCAAATGAGCGGGCTGCTGCTCAGGAAGCGGTCAGTTACAATGAGCGCTTTTCTAAAGCGCATGGGTTTTATGTAATCGGTTAGTTTATCTAAGCAGTTTGTTCCAATTAAACTAATGGGAGTCATAAAAAATTCATGGATACGTTGCTTCATTTTTTCACCCCTAGTTTAGTTAATATGTAACATCCTATCAGCTTTTTATCCAGCCTACAATATCCGGCCAAGCTTTAAGCAATGTTTCCCTATAGAAAGTCTGTTTTTTCACAACAGCAACTATCATTCTAAATGAACAATTTCCAAATATTTATCGAACATGATTGCTGAATTTTTGGGTAATCTAATCACGAGTTTTTCCAAAGTAAAGGAGGATTGCACATGTCTGACGTTGATGTGCTGGTAACAGAAAAATTAGTAGCTTTCCGGCAGCAAATTCTTGAGCTGCTTAAAGAAAAACACCCCTATATGATCGGGATAGCCGAATCGGCAATGGGTGGGCGTAAAAATAAGTTTGGCATGCTGGTTACTGAAAACGGCAAAGTGGCTGGCGAATACACCTTCTTAGTTGACGGTATCAACATTGAAAGTGTAGAGGCTGGTGTGCTGGATTCGGCAGTGAAGCATCCATTATTAGGCGAGATCAAGCCGTATGCTGTCATGGAGCGAACCGATATTGAAGCCATGATCAATGACGAAGAGTTCTTTAACGATACCTTTGCGGCATTCAAGAAGGTATTACCCAAAACAACGTTAAAGTTTTTAGCATAAAAGACTGTACCGAGAAGCAAAGGTTTTATCAGTTAGTCTGCTTGAGCAGCTGACTGCCTAATCAAAAAGCCATAAGGGAGGCCTCTTTTTGACAGAGCGTAAATTTTTTCAAAAAGAAAGCATCTCTTATGGCTTTTTCAGGTAATTTTCAGTTTTGGCTGTTAAAATGAAATGTTGTATTTTATCAGTCAATCAAGGAAAGTAGGTCCTGAACTATTTTGAGGAGGCACCAGGCTTGAGTACAATAGTCAATTTGTTTTCTATATGCAAAGATATTCACGATAAAAATCTGCTCCAGGATTATCGGCGCAAGGCCGTGTTTGTTGTGCGTGGTCTTGCTCATCAAAAGAAGATGCAAGAACTTATTACCTTTTTCCGTGACATTGCATTACGGAAAAGTATTGCCGAGGCGCATCCTTCTATTTTTGAGCAGGTAACCCGCTGTGTGCTATATCGTAACTCCACCTTTTCGGAACGGCTGGAGATCATCAAACAGCATTTTCAATTCTCGGAGCGTTATTTTACTGAAGAAGGGCTAAGAAGCATCTATCTTGAAAAAGGGCTGCTGCTCTGGAAACAGCCTTATCATGAAGGCGTTCTTTCTGCCAGTTTGACTTACGGCGAGGAAGTCCATAAAGAAGGGTTAATGGCTGTTACCTTGATGCTTGATGAAAAGGTTATTTACCGGGTCAATTTTTATATCGCCGCTGATCCGAATGGCGAGCTGGGGCTGTGGATCGGCGCTCTGCAGGGGTCGCCTAACGGATTGGCAATTAATCATGAACTGACCAAACATTTCTATGGCTATCGCCCCAAGAATTTAATGCTTCATCTTGTCCGGGCAGTAGCCAGGCAGCTCAGCATTGATCATATTTACGCAGTATCAAATTCTGGCTTCTATACAAACAATCATATCCGGGTAGATCGGAAACTAAAAACCTCACTCGATGAGTTTTGGTCAGAAACAGGCGGAAAACTTTGCAGTGATTTACGTTTTTATGAGCTGCCTTTGACTGAACCCAGAAAAAGCATGGATGAAGTAAAATCTCATAAACGCAATCTTTACAAAAAAAGATTTGAGGCAATGGATACCATCAATGACGCCATCCAGAACGCCTTAGCAAGTCTAACAAAACCCCGCCAAAAGGGACGGTTCTTTTTGGCAGGAAAAGCTCTTTAATTCAAGAGAAAGCTGTCATTTAGAACCGTCCCCTTTGGCTCAACTTCGGACAAGGCAGCAGCACTTTTGAAACATATTTACATAAGATTTGTGTATGACTGGCTTAATCCTGGAAATACTAAGGTAAATTTGCCTTTAAGAGGATGAATATGGAATTTGCCGTCGGATCAATTATTCTACTGAGTATCCTTGTGTTTTTTATGCCAAAGCGTCTATCGAAGCAAAAACTGTATGCAACTTTTGGCGTGCTATCAGCCATATCACTGTTTACCGATATAACGATCGGCGTGGTCTACGACCTTTTTGATTATACTGACAGTGCCAAGGTCGAGCTGCCTGAGCATATCATTGATGCAATCCTTTCGCCGCTGTTCGGGCTGGTGTTTGCCAACTTTATGCCGCGTAAGCTAAAACCTTTTATCCTGTATTGGCTGGCTTGGCTTGTGTTTTCCATCCTCTATGAATGGGTGGCGGTTCAGGTTCAATTTTTAAACTATAAAGGCTGGTCGCTCCTTCACTCCTCCATCGTATATGTATTCATCTACTGGTTTATCCGCTGGCATGTTTTCTTTCTTGAAAAAGACAAGGGATCTAGCGAATAAAACAACAAACCCACGCCAAAAGGGATGGTTCTCTTTGGCAGGGGTTTGTTGTTTTATTAGGCAGCAATCTGTCAAAAAACGCCCCTGGAGCTTAGGCAGTTTCTTAAACAAAATATTCTTCAGCCCAACTACAATTTGCAATCAACTATTAGTGTTATATAATTACAATATAATAAGATAAATTGATTTTATCGCCAGTATCAAACCAAAGGGAGTGCAGGTTGCGTTATATGAGTTCTGATAAAAAACTTAAGGAAAAAAGAATAGTAAACTTAATTTATCACGATAATGAATATCTCATTACCGATTCAGAAGAGCCGGATTTTATATTAGTTCATCTAAGAGGCACCTATTCTTTTGGCGTCGAGGTAACCGAGTATTACCTGAATCAATCAAACGCTAGAATTAGGAATATTTCTAATGCTGTGGCCGAAAAGATTAAACTGGGAGATTGTAAGCACAATAGTAACAAAACCGAGCTAAGGGTCGAGAATATAAAAATTGCTTCTGCTGCTAAGCGGGGGAAAAAAGGTATTCAAGAAGTCTTAACCATTCAATTGCCGCCTGATGTAGAAAAGTATGTTGAAGGACTGATCGGGCGCATCATCGATAAAAATGAGAAGTTGAAGCATTATAATTTGTCGCCAATTAATTTAATTCTCCTGGATACAGAAAACTTCTTTAGTCATACCATTTCGAGAGATGAAGTATATACGCAGCTTTTTAATGCAGAACTAAAAAGACAGATCATCAACAGTGGATTTAGAGAGATCTATTTAATCACAGAAGTCGATAAAGGAAAGCAAATCTACATTCCGTTAAAAATGATTTATTTCCTTACTGAGCTTAATCTGCTCATCCATTTTATTGATCAAAACTATCCGGAATTGAGCAAACTTAATGACAAAGAATTTTTAATGCTTGGTTTGCAATATTTCATTTCTCAAGGTATCGAGGGACTTCAGTACGCAGAAACAGATGGCAATTTTCAAATTGCTTATAGTCATTATTCTGTTAGCCTATCGCCAGATAAAGGCTTTTATCTAAAAGACTATTTTGAGCGTGATTTGCCACAGGAATATGAACTTGTACAGGCGACTTCCTATGAAAGTCTTATTGATGAAGATTTTAGCAGCGCTTTCGAGACGTATACGAAAGCCAATACACTCTATTTTAAAATAGGCTATGCAGTGAATAAATGTGAAGGCTGAGCGATACAGCCAAAAGGGACGGTTCTTTTTGGCCAAGTTTTCGGCATTAAAAAGACTGTCACAAGAACCGTCCCCGTTGGCTGGTTTTGGATGAATAGAAGGTAAGTTGCTCAGCAAAAGATCTACGTTTTAGGACGTAGATTTTTTTATTGCTCAATGTGAAATTTTCCTGCACTTATTTCCTGCACCAACAGGAAATATAGTGCAGAAAAAGAAATTATGTACATATATTTAGCGAAAATTAAGAGATCAAATAAGGTCAATTTTTATTTAGAGGTGATTGTATGCGTGCCAGTTTTACTGCCATTGATTTTGAAACAGCCAATCAGCAAAGCAATAGTGCTTGCCAGTTAGGTATAGCCGTTGTCGATAAAGGGATTATAGTCGAAAGGAAGTCCTGGCTCATCAAGCCGCCAAGCAAAGTCTTTACTTTTTCCGATTTGCATGGCATTACCTATCAGATGGTAAAAGATCAGCCCGAATTTCCGGCAGTATGGTCTGAGGCCAAGCAATATATTGAACAGCAGATCATTGTAGCTCATAATGTTGATTTTGATTTAGGCGTGTTATTGGATACACTGTCCTTCTATCATTTACCCATCCCCAAAATTTACGCGATCGATTCACTGGAAGCGGCCCGGAAAGCCTGGCCCAACCTGCTTAATCATAAGCTATCCACCGTTGCGGCTCATCTCAAGGTAACGCTGAATCATCATGATGCGTTAAGTGATGCCGAAGCCTGCGCCCAAATCATTTTACAAGCCGGACTTGAGAATATTGAAATTAACCGCACCATTCAACCCGTCATGCCGACAGCTATGGATCTTTTCAGCAGTGAATTTGAGCAGGGCGGAGCAGGTTGAATGAGTGACCCTGTCAAAAGGAACCGTCCCCGTGACATCGGAAGAAACAATAGCTGGATGATAAAGGGGGAGCGTTATGCCCAATAGCGTAAAACAGAGAAGAATCATTTTAGATTTAGCAGTTACTTTAGATGGCTTTATTGAAGGAAAAAATGGAGAAGTTGATTGGTGCATGATGGACCCTGATATGGGGTTCACCAATTTCTTGAATCAGATTGATACGATTTTATATGGTAGAAAAAGCTACGATTTATGGGGACAATATGTTC
The DNA here is from genome assembly GCA_003990955.1 of Sporomusaceae bacterium FL31. Taxonomy (GTDB): domain Bacteria; phylum Bacillota; class Negativicutes; order DSM-1736; family Dendrosporobacteraceae; genus BIFV01. The sequence continues at coordinate 719,996 of BIFV01000008.1, read as the reverse complement.
CTAAAGCTGAGGAATCTGATACGGAAAAAGAAATTTGGCAATTGGTTCATAGTAAAGAGAAATATGTGTTTTCCAGAACCCAGCTAGGGACGGATAATCAAGCAATATTTATCAATGAAAATATTCTTGAAGAAGTAAATAAACTGAAGAATAAGCCTGGTAAAGACATTTGGTTATATGGCGGAGCAAGTCTCATTACGACTTTTATCAATTTAGGGCTTGTTGATGAGTTTCGATTATCGATTCACCCCGTTATTTTGGGAGCAGGAAAACCGCTGTTTATTGATATCAAACAGCGGTTGAATTTAAAATTGGTTCACACAAGAACGTTCTCTTCGGGCGTTGTGCAACTAATCTATTATTTGAACGGTAATGAATAAAAGATCGTTCATTACAATATTAGAGCTTTTATTTGAAAAGAAAATTTGAGGAGGAATACATATGGGGTTTTTTGATGGGATAATGGGGAATGCGTCAGAGGTAAATGTTAACGATATCCGGTCAGAGTATTCGATGCTGCTTTCTAAGGCAGAAACCATTGAAAAGGCATACAAGCTAATGAGGGATGTTTTTATCTTTACAGATAAACGTTTAATTTTGGTAGATAAACAAGGTATTACAGGTAAAAAGGCGGAGTATCATTCTATCCCTTATAGAAACATTACTCACTTTAGTATTGAAACTGCTGGGCATTTCGATTTAGATGCGGAATTAAAAATCTGGATATCAGGAAACAGCACTCCGATACAAAAGAACTTTAATAAGAGTTTAAATATTTACGAACTTCAAAGCGTTCTTGCCGAATATGTCTTGAAGTAATTGATGTATGGGAAGAACATAGGTTATGTCAGAGGAAAACCGTCCCTGTGACAAATTTAAGCTAATGTCATGCCCATGAGAAACAATATTTAAGCTTCACATATCTGTGTGCCAGAGAAGGTGGTTCTTAACTGATAGCTTCGCTCGTTAGCAGGTGCTAATAAAGAATTGGAGAATGCTTCCATATATTATTATATATGGGGGTGTAGTATGGTAATTAGAGTTATTATTATTATTGGAGTTGTAACTATAATAAGTAGTGTATTTCAGGTTATTGTAAAAGGGAATGTGTCTTCTGATTTTATTGGTACATTGATTGGGTATTATTTAATTAATGGTTTTAGCAATAGTAATAGTCCTCAAGATAGTAAAAATATTGCCCAATTAAAGATTATTCCTGCTGAAAAATATGGTTTGTTTTTTGTACTTATTAGTACGGTAATGTTTATTAGTTTTGGATGGGCAATAGCTGACGGAGCAGGTGTCTCTATAGCTGTTAGGACGGTAGTATATTATGTTTTTCTAATCGCAGTTTGCTGGGGGCTAGGTATTGTGTACCGGAATTTTAAATTAAAGCAACACAAAGCAAAAACGCAAATGTAATTTTGTGCAAAGAGTTGATTATTCTAATTAGCTATCTTTGTTGCTATAGAGTTATCGCAAATACATTTTGTTTTTTTGCTAATAAACCGAGGTTAACAAATTCAATTAGAAGTTGCGTGCGATGTGGGATGTGTTGTAAACTACTTATAGAATACTTTTCCGGACAGGACTGGTTTCCGTCCTGCAAAAATGATTTTATAGGAGAAAAGATATGCTCTCACAAAATATTACTGACAAAATAGCCAAGTCTTCCTGGATTCGGGCCATGTTTGAGGAAGGGGCCAAGCTTCGCCAGATTCATGGGGCGGATAAGGTGTATGATTTTAGTCTGGGGAATCCGGACTATGAGCCGCCGGCTGAAGTGCAGGCTTCGTTGCGGAAATATGTGAACGGTGATGAACAAGGGCAGCATCGCTATATGAGCAATGCTGGCTTTCCTGAAGTGCGGGAAAAAATTGCTCAGCAGCTCAGTGCCGAGAGCGGTTTAGCACTGACTCAGAACCATATTATTATGACTTCGGGCGCTGCTGGCGGGTTGAATGTGGTGTTAAAAGGCATTTTGAATCCGGGTGATGAGGTTATTGTACTGGCACCGTTCTTTGTTGAGTATTTATTTTATATTGAAAACCATGGCGGCAAGCCGGTGGTTGTTCCAACTGATCCGCGCAGCTTTGAGCCGTCGCTGGAAGCACTGGAAAAGAACATTACTCCAAGATGCAAGGCCATCATTCTGAACTCACCGAATAATCCAACCGGGGTTATTTATCGTGAGGAAACGTTAAAGCAGCTGGCTGAGTTATTGGCCAGCAAGGAAAAAGAATATCAAAGCGAAATTCTGGTCATCTCGGATGAGCCTTATAGCAAAATTGTTTATGATGATGCGCAGGTTCCGCAAATCCTGAAGTTGTTCAAGCATTCGGTTATCGTCAATTCCTATAGCAAATCGTTGGCTATTCCAGGCGAACGCATTGGATATATTGCTGTGCATCCTGCGATTGAAAACGTGGATTTGTTTGTCAGCGGATTAATCTTTGCCCATCGCACACTAGGGTTTGTTAATGCACCGGCGTTGTTCCAAAAGGTGGTTGGCGACTCACTGGATGCAGCGGTGGATACGGATGAGTATAAAAGACGACGTGATTTCCTGTACAGCCATTTAACTGAGCTGGGATACTTCTGCGTTAAGCCGGAAGGGGCATTCTATTTGTTCCCGCGCTCGTTCATTCCTGATGATGTTGAATTTACTAAACGGGCTCTAAAATACAATCTTTTATTAGTGCCAGGCAGTGGTTTTGGCTGCCCCGGACATTTCAGGATTGCCTACTGCGTGGATTTCAAAACCATTAAGAATTCCATCCCGGCGTTCAAAGCCTTAGCCGACGAGTTTAAAGGCTAAGCTAATTGATCCGTGTAATAGCAACAAGGCTTTTCGGTTTATCGTGACCGAAAAACCTTGTTTTATTTTTGCTCGCAAGATCCGACATGATGGAGTGGGCACCTTCCTGCATTTTCTTAGCCACTTACAGGATAATTTTGCCGAGACGCATGACCCTGGCAGGATAGTGAATAGAATGTATAAAACATTAATAGTATAGACTTTTTTCAGCTGGGGCGGTGGCTGTTTTGCTTAACAATTTGCTCAACGATTTTCTAACAGGCTTTCAGTTTTTAACCCGCATTTATATTAAAAGCAATCTTAGTTGGTCACCGGAGTCCTTTGGGCGCAGTGTGAAGTTTTTCCCCCTGATTGGCGGGATCATTGGCTTGATTTTAGCAGGCATTGCCTATGGCGCTCAGCGGGTTTTTGGCTATGATGTACCCGTTCATTTATTGGCCGCTGCTTTGATTCTCTGTGAGGTAATGATCACAGGCGGACTGCATTGTGATGGCTTTATGGATACGGCAGATGGTGTTTTCTCGGGGCGCTCGCGTGAGCGCATGCTGGAGATTATGAAAGACAGCCGGGTCGGGGCGTTTGGGGCCATCAGCTTTTGTCTGCTTGTCTTATTCAAGTACTCACTGCTCTTGGATATTGCAGCCGATAAGCTGCCGCTGGCTTTGCTGGTCATGCCGGTTATCGGCCGGATGGCCAGCGTAATCGCCATAACACGATTTCCCTATGTCCGGCAAGAGGGACTGGGAAAGAATCTTTTTCTTCACTCAGGGAAAGGAACTTTGAGTATTGCAGCCTTCTTTACGGTCGCTGTGCTAGTGCCGCTTGGCAATACGGCTTTCGCCGCTTTGGCTGCCGGGCTGCTCTGTACCGTTGTAGTGGCCCGGTATGTCATGAATAAACTGGGCGGAATGACAGGCGATGTTTATGGGGCCATTATCGAGTTAGCCGAAGTGAGTGCTTTATTGGCATTTTGCTTGCAGCGATAGCAATTTTTTAACCATACACTTTAACATCTTGCTAACCTGGATTTTACGGTAGGAAATCAACTGCTGCCGTAGAAGTAACCATCATACAACTTATAGAGTTTGCCACCAAACAGGTGCCTCTCGTTTGTTGAGAGGAGAATAGGGAAGTACGTGAGGATTGTTCCAATCCTTAAACGTCGCGGTCGCGCCACTGTAATCGGGGAGAAATTCTGCCTATGCCACCGGAATGCCGGGAAGGCGCAGATACCTTTGATCCGTAGCCAGGAGACCTGCCTGTTTTGGCTGTCATTTACCTCCGCGTAAGAGGTACTGCCAGAAGGATAGGGTTTTCTAAACAGATACCTAGCCTTTTTGGGCTAGGTGTTTATTTTTTTACTGGCAGTTATTAAAGTTACTATAGAGGGGGAAACGTTATGGATTATGAAGCATCAGTAAACGAATTGATTGATGGTGCGGCCAAACCGCCCAATAGCTTAGGATTGCTGGAAAAGTATTTCCGCAAGATGCTGCTGGCTTGGGAGACTATCCATACCGAAGTCCGACCACACCATCTGATTTTTGCTGCGGATAATGGTGTGGTGGAAGAAGGCGTTGTGGCTTTTCCGCCGGTGATTACTTATTTACAGGCACAAAATATGGTGGATGGACGGGCGACCATCAGCTGCTTTTGTCAGAGTAATGCCATTCCCTATACGGTAGTGGATGTCGGCATTAACAACGCCAAGGCGGTTGGCGTTGACCGGAAAATCGCGTTTGGCTCTAAAAACTTCATGAAAGAGGAAGCCATGTCAGTTGAGGAGTTTCAGCAAGCGTGGCAGGCCGGCAAGGAGTTGGTTGAACAGGTTGTTGTACAGCAAGGGGGCAACTTGCTGTCATTTGGGGAAATGGGAATTGGCAATACAACGACTTCGTCAGCTGTTTTGCATGCGTTAACCGGCATGTTTCCCGAGTTTCTTGTTGGCTATGGGGCAAGTCCGGTCAATAATGAGGTGTTAAAACGCAAGCGGCTGGTGGTAAGCAAGGGTGTGGAACGCCATAAGGCTGCCATGCATACGGTTGAAGATATGATCCGCTGTGTGGGTGGTTTTGATATTGCAGCCATTTGTGCCGGGATGCTGGAATGTGCAAGATTAAAGACTCCTTTTGTAATTGATGGCTTTATTACGGCGGTTGCCTATGCGTGCGCAGCAAAGATCAATGGCGATATCGAGAAATACGCTATTCCGTCTCATATGTCCAAAGAGCCGGGGATGGCCTATGCCCTGTTGCTTGGCAATATTTTAGCCGATGACGTCATCATTCGCGGCAGCATGGCGCTGGGTGAAGGGACTGGAGCCGTATTAATGGTTTCAATGATGAAAAGCATGTCCTATGCCATGTTCCATATGGCCCGATTGACGGACTTTGATTTAACTGCAGCAGCGCCCCAAGTGGCGATGTAGCAAAATAATATCCTATTTATTGTAAATTATTGCTGTGACATGACAATATATTGCTGCTCGCAGGAATATAGTACAATCCTAGCCAATACTCCCTTTATATGAATGAAAATTCCTACAATTCAAATAAGACTGATTCATGGGGGGAGCCTTGTGCAAGGTTATAATCGTTTTACTTTAGGTGAAATTGTAAATACCCAAGTATTGCAGGAAATTCAAGATAAATTTTCTGAGGCTACTGGCTTGGCCGCCGTGATTGTTGATGTGGATGGCATTCCGGTTACTAAGCCTAGTAATTTTACGGACTTTTGCCAATATATTCGTGCAGACCTGACTGGTTTAGAGCGCTGTATGGCTTGTGATGACCGGGGCGGACGCAAGGCGGTGCAAAACCGCAGACCCTGTGTGTATCATTGTCATGCCGGCTTAACCGATCTGGCAGCACCGCTCATTGTGCAGAATCAATATCTGGGGGCGTTTCTGGCCGGACAAGTGGTTTCGCCGCAGGAGGATTATGACACCAAAGCCGAGATGTTTAAGCTGACGGCTTCACTCAAGCGGGATAATGACAAGCTGAATGACCTGTATGATAAAGTGGAAATCATTCAGGAAAGCCGGTTAAAAGCAGCCGCTGATTTGATTTATATTATGTCTAACTATATCGTGGAAATCGGTGTGGCCAATATTGTTCAAAAGCAGCTGATGGATGAAATCCGTTCTAAGGCTGACTTGGAAAACTTGCTGCGGGCAGCCGAATTAAAGGCATTGCAGTCTCAGGTCAATCCGCATTTTCTATTTAATACGTTAAATACCATTGCCCGTCTGGCACTGCTGGAAGGGGCCAGCCGTACGCAGGAAATTGTTTATGCACTATCCGATTTATTGCGCAACAATTTACGGGATATCGAGGAACTGCGTACCTTGGAAGAAGAAGTGAAATCCATTACCGATTATCTCACCATTCAGCGGGTCCGGTTTGGTGACCGCATCCAGGCGCGGGTCAATGTAGCTCCTGAGCTTTTGGATATGCATATCCCGGCCCTTACCTTGCAGCCGCTTGTCGAGAATGCCATCATTCATGGCATTGAGCCCAAGAAAGAGGGCGGGGAAGTACAGATTGGCGGATATCTGGAAGGTGATCATCTGGTATTGGTGGTTAGTGATACCGGGATTGGCATATCGCAGGAACGGATTAATTCAATTTTCCGGGCTGAGAAGCGGCGGCCGACACAAGGTCAGACCACTGGCTTGGGCATTTTGAATGTACACAAGCGTATTCAGCATCATTTCGGTGCTGAGTATGGTATTCGGATGGAAAGTGAAATCGGTAGAGGCACCAGCATTTACATCCAGCTTCCCTATTACCGGTAATGAGAACGACCACGGAAGGAGCAGCAGAAGGCTATGTTTACACTATTGATAGCAGAAGATGAACAACTAGAGCGGCAGGCGTTGCGGTATATCATCACCCGGCATTGTCCCAGCATCGAGATCATTGCCGAAGCCGGTGATGGTACAAGTGCTGTCCGGGAAGCGTCGCAGCAGCGGCCGGATATTGTGCTGATTGATATTCGAATGCCGGAATTGAATGGATTAGAAGCTGCCAAAGCCATTCGGGCCATTTTGCCGGATGTGCGGATTGTGATGCTGACTGCGTTTGATGAGTTTGAGTATGCCAAGCAAGCCCTGAAGGTGGGGGCGGTCGAATATTTACTAAAGCCGCTCAGGCCGGAAGATTTAATTAAGGCCTTGCAGCATGTGGTTGACGATGTGAAACAGGTCAAACAAAAAGTGCGTGAAGACCTGCAGCTCAGGCAAAGCTTAAAGGAGGCGGCGCCTTATATTAAAATGTCGCTCATTCAGGATCTCATATCCGGAAATATCACTGACCTGGAGCAGTTTCGTGCGCGGGCCGATTTTCTCGGGGTAGAGGTTACCGCCGGAGTCATTATGGTGCTGGATGTCGACAATTTCAAACAACTCACCCGCAGTGAACCTGAACTCAGAAAACAGCTGGTTAAACAGCAGCTGTATCAAATTGTGGCTGATGTAGCTGGTGCCAATGTGCTGGTGACTCCATTCAGCAGTGACAATATTATTGTGATTTTGGGCAATTATGCTGCCGAGCAGGCTGAGGTGGTTAAAACCAAAGCCATGTATATTGCGGATCGGATCCGCAAGGCTGTTGTCAATCAGATGGGCATCAGTCTGACCATCGGCATCGGCCGCTATTATGGTGACCCGCGTGATATGCATAAATCGTATATTGAGGCCGTTAACGCCCAACGCCAGCGCTTTTATCTAGGCGACAACCAAATTATCCATGTGGAAGATATCCCGCATTTGAGTGAGCAGCCCTTTCATTACCCCTTTCAAAACGAGCGAACGGTTTTGGACCGTGTGCGCTGCGGCGACCGCAAGCAGGCCAAAGAGGCACTGGGCAAGCTTCTTGATGAGATTTTTGCAAAAAGCGGCAGTATTGAAACCATTAAAGCTTCAGTGCTGGAGCTGTTGATTGTGTTATCACGTTCTGCCATTGAGGGCGGGGCGAGTTTAGCACAATTGACTTTATTAAATTTTGACCATATAGGCAAACTGATGCAATGCTCCACCAAGGATCAGGTATTCCGGTGGATGATGGAATCATTAGATAGCTTTTTAGATAATATGCTGGAAAACCGCAGTGGCTTAAACACCCGGGTCATTAATAAAGCTTGTGAGTTTATCGTAAAAAATTGCCATCGCAATATCTCATTAGAAGAAGTTGCCCAATTTGTGCATTTAAGTCCGTTTTATTTCAGCCGCTTGTTTAAACAGGATAAAGGCTGCAATTTTGTTGATTTCTTAACTAAGGCCAGGGTAGATAAAGCGAAATTAATGCTGCAAAGCCTGGATTATACCATTGTGCGGGTAGCCGCTGAAGCCGGGTATCATGATGCCAGTTATTTCTGCCGGGTGTTCCGTCAGGAAGTTGGGATGACACCGAACCAGTATCGGAATGAATTGCGCCGCGGCAAGGTATAGGGACGAATTGAACCGCAAAGGACTCAAAGTACTCAAAGGGGACGCGAAAAAGATAACGCGATGATATCGCGTTAGGATTTAGAAGGCTTGCAGATATAGTGTTCGTTGATTCGCGGGACATAGGAGGCTTGACTACTAAAAAACAGCAATAAAATGCGATAGCGTTTGTGTCCCGCTGGGACGGTTTTTAAGTGAATATCATTAAGCTTTTATAGTACAGGACTGTTGTAAAACAGTCCTTTTTTGCGTCCAAAAGCAGAAGTCTAACATGATTTGGCAAGAATGTTGTAGGCAAAGCGGGACCTGTTTTTTATTGCGCAGCTGGACAAATTTGCGGGGCAAATAAGTACAGCTAGTACGCAATATTTACTCAAGGTATAAAAGGCAAACAAGCATAAATTGTATTAATGCAAGAAGATTTTGAAAGATTGCGAGGTAGTGGCATGATTACAGATAAGCCAAGGGTGGTACAGGAATATGTGCCAGGAAAGCAGGTCACATTGGCCCATCTGATTGCCAATCCGAAAAAGGATTTATGTGAGAAATTAGGGTTTACTACCAGTTCCGCGATTGGGATTTTGACGATTACGCCTTGCGAAGCCGCGATTATTGCTGCTGATGTGGCGACCAAAACAGCCAATGTTCAAATCGGTTTTATGGATCGTTTTACCGGGTCGCTGGTCATTACAGGGCCAGTATCAGCGGTGGAGGCAGCCTTAGGTCAGGTAACCAATGTATTGGCAAATGGGCTAGGGTTTACCGGCGCTAAGCTGACAAGATCTTAATATGAAAAAAGTGATGCTGGTTGGACCGGTAGGAGCAGGCAAAACGTCGCTCATTCAGGCTCTAAACAAAAACAATGTTCAAACAGGTAAAACGAGCAGTATTTGCTTTTATGATGGGGCGATTGACACTCCTGGCGAGTACGCTCAGATACCGCGCTTTTACTCGGCCTTGCTGGTTACTGCCGTTGAAGCGCAAGTGGTCATTGTTGTGCAAGATGCTACGAAAACCATGCCGGCTTTGCCACCTGGATTTGCGGGGATGTTCCCGCGGCCAGTGGTAGGGGTGGTTACCAAAATGGATTTACCGTCAGCCGATAGAGACAAAGCAGCCGCTTGTCTGTTACAGGTAGGAGTGAAAGGACCATTGTTTTTTGTCTCTTCCCTTACGGGTGATGGCTTAGCAGAACTTACTGAATTTCTGATTGAAGGGGGGTGTAAATGTGAGTGAAGCCTTAGGTATGGTAGAAACAAAAGGTCTGGTTGGAGCAATTGAAGCAGCGGATGCTATGGTGAAAGCAGCAAATGTTATTTTGGTTGGCTATGAAAAAATCGGGTCTGGTTTAGTAACTGTGATGGTTCGCGGTGATGTAGGCGCGATTAAAGCGGCTACTGATGCCGGTGCAGCCGCAGCAGAGAAAGTGGGTGAAGTGGTTTCGGTTCATGTAATCCCACGTCCACATACTGATGTGGAGAAAATCCTTCCTAAATTGAAGTAGGCAATAATTTGGAGGTGGAGTAAATATGCAAGAACAGATTATAGATAAGGTCATGGAAGAAATTAAAAAGCGGATGGAGAGCCAATCGGCTGCAACTGCAACCCCGGAAGCTCCTAAAGTCTGCCCAACCGCTGGTGTAACTGAGTTTGTGGGTACTGCTATTGGTGATACTATTGGTTTGGTTATTGCCAATGTTGATCCTATTCTGCATGACAAAATGAAACTTGATCCTAAATATCGCTCGATCGGTATCTTAGGCGCTCGTACTGGTGCCGGTCCTCACATTATGGCTGCCGATGAAGCCGTCAAAGCAACCAATACAGAAATCGTAACCATTGAGTTAGCCCGTGATACCAAAGGCGGCGCTGGCCATGGCTGCTTGATTATCTTTGGTGCTGAAGAAGTTTCTGATGCCCGCCGGGCCATTGAAGTTGCCTTAAAAGAACTTGACCGCACTTTTGGTGACGTTTATGCCAATGATGCCGGTCATCTTGAATTGCAATATACCGCCCGTGCCAGCTATGCCATTAACAAGGCTTTCGGTGCACCAATCGGCAAATCGTTTGGTTTGATTGTCGGCGCTCCAGCGGCTATCGGCGTTCTCATGTCCGATGTAGCTGTAAAAACAGCCAATGTCGAAGTAGTCGGCTATGCCAGCCCTGCTGGCGGCACCAGCTATTCCAACGAAGTCATTCTTATGGTTACCGGAGATTCCGGTGCTGTTCGTCAATCAGTCATCGCAGCCCGCGAAATGGGTAAGAAGCTGCTTGAAGCTATGGCCGGTCCGGCTCCATCGGTTACTAAACCTTATATCTAATAGGCGGGGAGGGGAGAAACCATGAAAAGACAAAAAAGATTTGAAGTGTTAGCCGCCCGCCCTGTGAACCAGGACGGTTTCGTAGTCGAATGGCCCGAGGTAGGCCTGATCGCGATGGGCAGCCCGAATGACCCAGTGCCCAGCATTAAGGTACAAAACGGGAAAGTCGTCGAAATGGACGGACTTCCTAGAGATAAGTTTGACTTTATTGATCAGTTTATTGCTGATTATGCCATTGATGTGACCATCACTGAAAAAGCCATGGCCATGGACAACGCAGCGATTGCTAAAATGCTGGTGGATGTCAATGTAACCCGTGATGAAATCGTTCGCTTGGTTCGTGGTTTGACGCCAGCTAAGATTGTTGCCGTTCTTGAGACCATGAACGTGGTTGAAATGATGATGGCTGTGCAAAAAATGCGCGCCCGTAAAATACCTTCGAACCAATGCCATATCACCAACGTCAATGATAACCCGGTTCTCATTGCTGCTGATGGCGCAGAAGCTGCGATGCGCGGCTTTGATGAAATGGAAACAACGGTTGCCGTTGTTCGTTATGCACCCTTTAACGCGTTGGCACTGCTGATTGGCGGTCAAACCGGCCGCGGCGGTACTTTGATTCAATGCGCTCTGGAAGAAGCTACTGAATTGCAGCTTGGTATGCGCGGCATTACCGCCTATGCTGAAACCATTTCGGTATACGGTACTGAAAATGTATTTGTTGATGGTGATGATACTCCTTGGTCAAAAGCTTTCCTGGCTTCGGCTTATGCATCCCGCGGTCTGAAAATGCGCTTTACTTCAGGTACAGGCTCGGAAGTTCAAATGGGTTACGCCGAAGGCAAATCCATGCTGTATTTGGAAGTTCGCTGCATTATGGTTACCAAAGGTGCCGGCGTACAAGGTCTGCAGAATGGTTCGGTAAGCTGCGTTGGGGTCCCTGCAGCCGTTCCATCTGGTATCAGAGCCATCTTAGCAGAAAATCTGTGCACCACCATGCTGGACATGGAAGTTGCCTCCAGTAATGACCAAACCTTTACGCATTCCGATATTCGTCGTACTGCCCGTACCTTAATGCAAATGCTGCCAGGCACTGACTTCATTTGCTCGGGCTACAGCGGTGTGCCGAACTATGACAATATGTTCGCCGGTTCAAACTGGGATGTTGATGATTATGATGACTGGAATATCATTCAACGCGACTTGAAAGTGGATGGCGGCCTGCGCCCAGCTTCTGAAGAAGAAGTCATTGCAGTCCGTAACAAAGCAGCAAGAGCACTTCAGGCAGTATTTAAAGAATTAGGCTTCCCGGCTATCACCGATGCCGAAGTGGAAGCAGCGACCTATGCTCATGGCAGTAAAGATGTTCCAGCCCGTAATGTGGTTGAAGATCTTAAAGCTGCACAAGACATGATGAATCGCGGTATTACTGGATTGGATGTTGTTAAAGCGTTAGCCAAAAACGGCTTTAACGATTTAGCGAGCAATGTTTTGAATTTGCTGAAACAGCGGATTTCAGGTGACTATCTGCACACTTCCGCCATTTTGGATAAAGACTTTAATGTTATCAGTGCTGTGAACAGCCGCAACGATTATCGCGGGCCGGGAACAGGCTACCGGATCAGCGAAGAACGCTGGAACGAAATTAAGACCATCAGTCAGGCAATTAAACCATCCGACTTTGACGTGTGAGTCAGGAAAAGGGGTGTAAAGTGATGCAAATTAATGAACAAATGATTCGCGAGATCGTAATGCAGGTTCTACAAAGTGTGGAACAGCCCCAATTAGCCAAAGCAGCAGCTGTTGGGCGTGCCGTTAAGCTAGTTGAAAAAGGTGAAGCTCGTCCAGGTTCCAAAGCGGATGAAGTATTGATTGCAATCGCTCCGGCTTTTGGGAAATTTCAAAATAAAACCATTGTCAACATTCCTCACAGCGATGTGCTGCGGGAAATGATTGCCGGCATTGAAGAAGAAGGGCTGAAAGCCAGAGTGGTTCGCGTACTGCGCACTTCTGACGTAGCTTTCGCTGCCCATGATGCGACAAAACTTAGCGGCTCCGGGATTGCGATTGGCATTCAATCGCGCGGAACGGCAGTCATTCATCAAAAAGATTTACCGCCTCTTAGCAATCTGGAGTTGTTTCCGCAATCACCATTGCTGGATCTGGAAGCCTATCGGGCTATTGGCCGCAATGCGGCTAAATATGCAAAAGGTGAATCACCAACTCCGGTGCCTACACGGAATGATCAGATGGCTAGACCTAAATTCCAGGCTAAAGCTGCCGTACTGCATATTAAGGAAACCGAGCATGTAGTTCCTGGCGCTAAAGCAGTGGAATTAAGCGTTGAATTTTAATAGCGGAGGTGAATGAAAATGAGTCAACAACAATTAGTGGAAGATATTATCCGTGAAGTCCTGAAAAATATGTATAAAGCCCCTCAAGCAGGAGCAACGGCACCAGTCGCCAGCGCACCAGCCAAAGGGCTTAATCCAGATACCGACTATCCATTGGCTGCAAAAAGGCCGGAGCTAGTGAGAACTCCTACCGGCAAAACTTTGGCTGATATTACGCTTGAAAAAGCCATCAGCGGTGAAGTCAAACCGGAAGATGTGCGGATCAGTCCTGAAACACTCCGCCTGCAAGCTGAGATTGCTGACGGCGTAGGCCGCAACCAGTTTGCCAATAATTTACGCCGGGCCGCTGAATTGACGGCAATCCCGGATGACCGTATTCTGGAGATTTATAATGCTCTTCGCCCCTATCGTTCAAGCAAACAAGAATTGTTTGCCATTGCTGATGAAATGGAATTTAAATATAACGCAAAAATAAACGCCGCTTTTGTACGTGAGGCTGCAGGAGTATACGAACGCCGGAATCGTCTCAGAGCGGATTAGGGTGGGAGTCTAATGCCTATCATCGCTGGTGTGGATATCGGCAATTCCACAACCGAAATTTGTCTGGCCAGAATTGAAGCTGGTCAGGTAAGAGAGTATCTGGCCAGCAGTATTATTAAAACAACCGGTATTAAAGGGACTACAGCCAATGTTCCAGGCATTATCATTGCTCTGGAAGAGGCTGTTAGGAAATCCGGGATTAGTATCAGTCAACTGGCGGAAATTCGGCTTAACGAAGCCACCCCGGTTATTGGCGATCTGGCCATGGAAACCATTACCGAGACCATTATTACCGAGTCTACCATGATTGGTCACAATCCATCCACACCAGGCGGAATTGGCCTGGGGGTGGGAACAACGGTTGCCTTTGCCGAGTTAGGCAGCAGGGCGGTTGGTGAAAGGGTGATCTGCGTCATTCCTCGCGGGATTGACTTTGAAGATGCCGCCCGGGCCATCAACCAGGCTGTTGAACGCGGGGTTGATGTTCAGGCTGCCATTGCCCGTCAGGATGACGCGGTGCTGATTGTCAATCGTTTGAGCAAACGCATTCCCATCGTGGATGAGGTTACCCTGATTGAAAAAGTACCGCTCCATATGCTGGCCTCTGTTGAAGTGGCGGAAGCCGGACAAACCATTAAGACACTATCCAATCCCTATGGGATTGCAACGGTCTTCAACCTTTCGCCGGAGGAAACAAAAATGGTTGTACCGATTGCCAGAGCGCTGATTGGCAATCGTTCAGCCGTCGTTGTGCGGACTCCGCAAGGCGATGTAAAGGCACGGGCCATTCCAGCCGGGTTTATCACCCTGTCTGGGCAAAAGGGCAAGTCTGACATTGATGTGGAAGCTGGCGCCGCTAAGATTATGGAAGCGGTGGAACGGGTGCAGCCCATCTTCGATGTGCAAGGCGAAGCCGGAACCAATGTGAATGGCATGCTGGAACGGGTGCGGCAGGTCATGAGTGAGCTTACCGTACAGCCATTGGCTGATATGAAGATTCAGGATATTCTGGCGGTGGATACGTTTGTACCGCAAAAGGTTCAGGGAGGTCTAGCCGGGGAATTTGCCTTGGAAAACGCCGTAGCGTTAGCAGCGATGGTAAAAACCAATCGACTGCCTATGCAGCAAATTGCCGACCAGCTGACCGAACGGCTGAATGTCAGGGTGGTGATTGCCGGCGTGGAAGCCAATATGGCCATCCAGGGGGCTTTGACCACACCCGGTACCGATAAACCGTTAGCTATTTTGGATATGGGCGGCGGCTCGACCGATGCGGCCATTATTGCCAGAGATGAACGGGCCTTCTCCATTCATTTGGCTGGTGCTGGTGATATGGTGACCATGCTGATTAATTCGGAACTGGGCTTGAATGATTTTGACTTGGCTGAAGATATCAAAAAATATCCGCTAGCTAAGGTTGAAAGTCTCTATCATGTCCGGCTGGAAGATGGAACGGTTCAGTTTTATGATCAGCATTTGCCGCCACAGGTATTTTCCCGGGTGGTCATTCTCAAAGATACCGGCATGATACCCATTCCGGCTGATCATCCACTGGATAAAATCCGTCATGTACGCCGGGAAGCCAAGAAACGGGTATTTGTAACCAATGCCCTGCGCTCTTTGGCGCGGGTAGCTCCTACCGGAAACATCCGTCATATCGAGTTTGTCGTGTTGGTGGGTGGTTCAGCGATGGATTTTGAAGTGGCTGATATGGTCACCGATGCTCTGGCTGAATACGGCATTGTCTGCGGCCGCGGAAATATTCGCGGAACGGAAGGGCCGCGGAATGCAGTCGCTACAGGTCTGGTATTGTCTTATCTCAGTAAAGAGGTGTGATGCTATGCAGATGAGTAGAAATCCGATTAAGCCAAGCATTATGATTTGGGTGACACCTCATGCCGAAGCTGAACGGAAGCTTCGGGAGGTGCAAGCCGGGATCGAAGAAGAGGGCGTACCTTATACTCTGTTTAGCTGTGATGAAACAAATGCCGTTTCACTGGCTTATCAAGGCGCAGCTGAATCACAGCTCGGGGTTGGTGTGGGGATTGGTAAAACGGCCATCTGTGTTCATTTTGCCAAACTTCCTGCCGATCAGCCACTCTTTGTCAGTGAACAGACTGACCAAGTGAATGAGTGGCGCCGCTGCGGGTATAATGCCGCCCGGTTAGTGAAAGGTATTCCGTTTAAAATGGATCAGGCAGAGGCAGCTGACTCTGCTAAAGAGCCCAATCATGAACTTGTTCAGCTAATACGCGAGTTAGTGATTAAAGTAGTTAACGAACATGCTCAGGCCATGGGGAGGTGAATACATGGTCAAAAATGCACTGGGTTTGATTGAAGTTGTTGGGTTAGCGGCTGGCGTTGAAGCAGCCGATGCGGCGGTCAAAGCAGCAAATGTCACGCTACTGGGCTATGAACTTACTAAAGGTGGGGGCATGGTGGTTGTGAAACTGGCTGGTGACGTTGGCGCAATGAAGGCAGCTGTGGATTCTGCGGCTGCAGCAGCGGCAAAAGTCAGCAAGGTTTATGCAACCCATGTCATACCGAGGCCGCACAGTGAATTGGGCGGAATGATTGAGACCAAGGATACGGTAGGAATTTCTGTTCCGGCAAAACCGGCAGAGACACCAAGCGTAAGCGAACCGATCAGCACTCAGCAAGAGGAAGCGGAGCCGGTACCTCAGTCTGAAGAGGCTCCTGCTCAAGACGCTGATTCTGAGGAAGTACTTCCACCTGTGTCAACCGACGAGCCGAAGCGAGGATCCTATACTTGCAATTTGTGCGGTGATCCTCATTGTCCAAGGAAAAAAGGCGATCCGAAAGTAACTTGCATTCATTACGATAAAAATAACAAGGAGGATGAATAGTATGCGTGGAGAGGCATTAGGAATGGTTGAAACCAAAGGTTTGGTTGGAGCAATTGAAGCTGCCGATGCAATGGTTAAAGCAGCCAATGTGATCTTAGTGGGTTATGAAAAAATTGGATCCGGATTGGTGACTGTGATGGTACGTGGTGATGTCGGTGCTGTAAAAGCAGCAACCGACAGTGGAGCAGCAGCTGCTCAGAAGGTAGGCGAGTTGGTCTCTGTTCACGTTATTCCTCGTCCTCATACCGACATTGAAAAAATCCTACCAAAATTTGAAGGCTAAATCTTGTCTTCATTAGGAATTCTAGGCGGAGTGAGGTGAGATGATGGAGCGAGCAATCATCGAACAAGTAGTAGCAAAAGTTTTAGCATCCATGACTGAACAAGCAGTCAAAGATGCTGAACAAACGGGGATTCCGGTTGGTATATCAAATCGCCATATCCACCTCTCTGCCGAGCATACAGCCATGCTGTTTGGCAGTGGTCATGAATTGACCCGAGATCGGGATCTAAAACAAACCGGTGAATTTGCTGCGAAAGAAACGGTCACACTGGTGGGACCTAAAGGCGTTATTCGCGGGGTACGAGTGTTAGGTCCAATCCGGGCATTCACCCAGATTGAGATATCACGCACAGATGGCTTTAGTCTGGGCATTAACCCACCTGTGCGCAATTCAGGCGACATTGCCGGCTCGGCAGGCATCGTGGTCGTAGGATCAAAAGGGGCGGTGACGCTCTCAGAGGGAGTGATCTGCGCTGCCCGGCATATTCATCTCAGTGATGCGGATGCTGCGCAATTTCAGGTTACTGATGGCAGCCGGGTAACGGTTGTTGTACCAGGAGACCGGGGTGGTACACTAGGCAATGTATTGGCACGGGTTCACCCCAGTTTCCGGAGTGAGTTTCACGTTGATACCGACGAAGCCAACGGGTTAGGTCTGAGTAACGGACAACTGGTAACCCTGCAGCATGAGGGGGCAAGGTGATATGGATACTGAGGCTTTGGTTCAATATCTTACCGGGGAAGTACTTAAGCAGCTAAAAAATTTTGAAGCCGGTCATGCGCAGTCAGCTGCGTCTGGCCGCTCTGGTAAAGTGCTGGCTATCTTCACTGGCGGAACCATTGGACTGGATCAGGCCATGACCGAGCTGCGGAGTATTCAGGCTTTTGCAGCCGAGATTACCGTGGTATTGTCTAAAGCGGCCGAACAAATTGTCGGCACAGCAAAGATTCAAGAAAATCTGGGGGGGCATGTTCAAATTGTCACTTCCCAGTCTGTCTATCCAGGGAAAATGTTACGGGAAGCTGATGTGGTGCTGGTTCCAGTACTGACTCAAAATACTGCGGCTAAAGTGGCCTATACCTTGGCTGACACGATGCCGTCGACGCTCATTATGCAGGCCTTGATGCTGGGGAAACCGGTGATTGCAGCCGAGAATGCGGCTGATCCGCACGATGATTGGCGGGTTAAAGGCAACATGGGGCTTTCATTACCAGGACTGACCCAGGCCCTGAAAAGCAACTTGCAAAAGGTTGCTGCATACGGCGTTAAGGTTGTAAAAGTCGACTGTCTGGCAGAGCAGACCCGCCAAGTGATTGGCCTTGCATCAGCCGCTCAAGTTGAGGCGGCCGTTGTTCCGGCTGGTCCTGCTAAAAAAGCGGTGCTGGCTGCCTCAGCCATCAAAGAGGCTGCCCGCAGAGGGGATAAGACCCTGACCATTGCGGCAGGTACTATTGTCACCCCGCTGGCGCTTGATGTGGCCCGTGAATATCAGATCGAAGTTGTATTTCGCTAGGTTGTAACGAAAGGATGGATGTTTATGTGGGTGGGAAAGGTGATTGGCACACTGGTTGCCACGCCAAAGGATGATAGTCTGACTGGCTGCAAACTGCTGATTGTTCAGCCGTCACGATTAAGCCTTAGTGGGAGAACATCTCCTATTGTTGCGGTAGATACAATCGGGGCTGGTACAGGCGAAAATGTGCTTGTGGTGGAGGGCAGTTCAGCCCGCCATGCGACAGGCAGACCGAACTCAGCAGTCGATGCTGCCATTGTTGGTATTATTGACACGATTGAAATCAATAAAGACTTACTCGAGGAGTAGTACCATGAAAGTTTATACAAAAACTGGAGATGGCGGTCAAACCAGTTTGCTTTCCAAGCAGCGGGTTTTTAAAGACCATGACAGAGTAAACGCCTATGGTACAGTCGATGAAGCCAGCGCCGCTATGGGGCTGGCAAAAGCACTCACTGACAAGGAATGGGCTGTCGAGATTATCCAAACCATTCAGGAAGAGTTGATTTTGCTTAATGCAGATTTGGCGACTGAAACCATTGATGCAGACAGTAAACTAAGGATTACGGCTGACCATGTTAAACGATTAGAAGACATTATTGATTCCTTGGAAAGTAAACGCATTCCCCAACGGTATTTTGTTACGCCAGGCGGCACGTCAACGAGTGCAGCGTTAGATTTGGCCCGCACGGTGGTCAGACGGGCTGAACGGCTGGTTGTCACCCTCAAGCGTACCGAAACAGTATCTGTGCATGTCGGTCTCTACTTGAACCGCTTATCAGACTTGCTGTTTGTGCTGGCACGCTGTGTGGAACAGGAAGAGCTTATCAAAACAGTCACTGAAAAAGTGATGCAGGTTTTGGCGGGCAGTGCGGGTAAAAGTGCGGTGAGTTCAGTTGATGTGATGGCGCAGGCTCAAAAAATTGTTGCTGCATCAACAGGAACCCGCACGTTCAGTATTCTGGAAAAAGCAAAAAAAATGATTGCGGCAGCCGAGCAAAAGGCAATTGAAATCGGTGTCCCCATGGTGATCGCCATTGTGGATGCCGGCGGCAATTTAGTGGCTCAGCACCGCATGGATGGTGCACTGCTTGGCAGCATATCCATTGCGCTGGATAAGGCCTATACGGCAGCCGCACTTCAAACGGCGACCGATCAGGCTGCTGCAGTCGTCGTTCCTGGTCAGCCGCTCTATGGATTGAATACCGCCGGAGCAGGACGCTTTATTGTGTTTGGCGGCGGCTTCCCGATTCTGGCTGGCGGAAACATCATTGGCGGAATCGGGGTAAGCGGTGGCAGTGTAGAGGAAGATATGGTGGTTGCTGAGGCTGGCCTGGCGGCCTTACAGTAAAGCAACTGTGGATGGGAGGAAGAGCTTAGATGGTTATTGATCAAACTTTAATTGAACGCATCACAGCTGAGATATTAGCTAAAATGCACGAACAGGATAATACAACCCAAGCTGATGGCATATTTGCTACTGTTGACGAGGCCGTAGCTGCTGCTCGTTCAGCTCAAAAACAGTTGGCCGGGTTATCAATTGAAAAACGGGAATGCCTGATTCAGGCCATGCGTGAGGCTGCTTTTAACAATGCGGCGCTATTGGCACAAATGGCAGTTGAAGAATCGGGTATGGGCAATGTTCCGGATAAAACCATTAAGAATCAGGTGGCAGCCCGGAAAACCCCAGGCACTGAGGATCTTCAAACCACTGCCTGGAGCGGTGATCATGGCTTAACCCTGATCGAAATGGGCCCTTATGGGGTAATCGGAGCCATTACTCCGACCACCAATCCGTCCGAGACAGTTATTTGTAATGGGATTGGCATGATTGCGGCTGGCAATGCCGTGTTCTTCAGCCCACACCCAAAAGCCAAAGGAACATCGATTAAAACAATCCAATTATTAAACCAGGCGGTAGTGCAAGCAGGCGGCCCGGCTAATCTGCTGACCACTTTAGCCAATCCATCCATTGAAGCGGCGAATGAGATGATGAACCATCCTGACATTAACATGCTGGTTGCTACCGGCGGCCCAGGGGTAGTTAAAGCTGTTCTGTCTTCCGGCAAAAAGGCAATTGGTGCCGGAGCAGGCAATCCGCCGGCAGTAGTTGACGAAACGGCTGATATTGAGAAAGCGGCTCGGGATATTGTTGCTGGCTGCTCATTTGATAATAACCTGCCTTGTATTGCTGAAAAAGAAGTTATTGCTGTCGGCAGTATTGCCGATCAATTAATGGCCTATATGCAAAAATATGGCGCGTATCTGATCTCAGGTCCTAAAATCGCCGAGTTATTAAATGTCATTATGACTGAAGAAGAAGGTAAAATGGCGTCAGGTTGTACCGAAAAGCCTAAAAAGGTTTATGGGATCAACAAGGACTATGTGGGCAAAGATGCTGCTTACATCTTAAGTAAAATCGGAATCACTGCCCCTGCCGGTACAAAAGTCATCATCTGCGAAACTGAAGCCGATCATCCGTTTGTTATCGAAGAGCTGATGATGCCGGTATTGCCGGTTGTTCAGGTCAAAGATATTGATGCCGCCATTCAACTGGCAGTGAAAGTGGAACATGGCAATCGCCATACTGCCATTATGCACTCCAAAAACGTGGATCATTTAACCCGGTTGGCGAGAGCCATTGAAACCACTATTTTTGTGAAAAATGCACCTTCTTTTGCCGGTATTGGCGTAGGGGGAGAAGGGTTTATCACATTTACCATCGCCGGACCGACTGGCGAGGGCTTAACCTCACCCCGTAGTTTCACCCGTCAGCGCCGGTGCGTGCTTGTTGACGCATTTTCCATCGTATAATGAGTTGAAGTGCAGCAAGGGAGCAGGTGAAGGTATGCGAGAAGAAATTGTAGCTGCCGTAAGAGCAGCAGGAGTGGTGGGAGCCGGAGGCGCCGGCTTTCCTACCCATACAAAGATCAACGCCAGTGTCGATGTGGTCATTGCCAATGGAGCGGAATGTGAGCCGCTGCTGCGCACCAACCAGCATTTAATGGCAGTTGAAAGCATGAAGATTGTCATGGGTCTAAAACTGGTTATGAGTGCTACCGGTGCGAGCTATGGTTATATTGGCTTAAAAAGCAAATATGAAGCGGCTGTTACCAATCTGACTGCAGCCATTGACCGGATGAAGGAATCGGCAATCAAGCTGTTTATTTTGCCTGATTTTTATCCGGCTGGTGATGAGCAGGTCTTGGTGCATGAGGTGACAGGCCGTATTGTTCCTGAGGGCGGCATTCCGCTCAACGTCGGTGTCGTGGTAGCCAATGTTGAGACGCTTATGAATGTTGCGCAGGCCATGGAGGGGCAGGCTGTTACCGATAAGTACGTGACCGTTACCGGGGCGGTACAGCACCCGGTGACGCTGAAAGTCCCGGTCGGGTTGAAATTGAGCGAGCTGATTGCGCTGGCTGGCGGTCCAACCATTCATCCTTATGCCATCATTGATGGCGGTCCGATGATGGGCAAACTCACGTCGCCGGAGGCTGCTGTGACCAAAACTACGGGTGGCATTATTCTGCTGCCAACCAACCATTCGCTGGTTGCTCAAAAAGAGACAGATTGGTCAGCCATCGCCAATCGGGCCAAAGCTGTTTGTTGTAACTGCATGGCTTGTACCGACGTATGTCCGCGGCATTTGCTGGGGCATAGTCTGGAACCGCATCGGATCATGCAGGTGATTGGTCGCAGTCAGTTTGGCGATACCGATACAGTTACAAGAGCCTTTCTTTGTTCCGAATGTGGTGTCTGCGATACCTTCGGCTGTTCGATGGGGTTATCGCCGCGGCGGGTTAATGCCGAATTTAAACGGCAGTTAAGCAAAGCGGGCATTAAAAATCCTCATCACACTAAACCGGCTGCCGCTAAAGCGCAGCGCGAATTCCGGCGAATTCCCACCAAGCGGTTGGTAGCCCGCCTGGGCTTAACACAGTATGATGTGAAGGCGCCGCTGCAGGCAGAGCAGCCTTCGGTTAATGCGGTCGAATTGTATCTTTCCCAGCATATTGGGGCCCCTGCTAAGCCGATCGTGCAAGCCGGGGATATTGTCAAGCGCGGTGATGTGGTTGCTGAGATACCGGAAGGCGCTCTTGGCGCTAAAGTGCATGCCAGTATTGCCGGTAAAGTGATTTCAGTAAATGACCGGATTGCTATTCGGGCAGTTTAACGCTGCGGGAGGGATTTTCGAATGAGAAGTGCTATCGGGTTGCTTGAGATAAAGAACATAACGAAAGGCATCTTAGTCGCTGATGCCATGTTAAAGGCGGCAAATATTGAACTGATTATGGCCCAGCCGCTGTGCCCGGGCAAGTATGTCGTGATGGTGGCCGGTGACGTAGGCGCTGTACAGAGCGCTGTTCGGAGCGGTCACGCTGCCGGCGGGTCGGACAACGTAGTTGATGAATTTATTCTGCCCAACGCCCATGCTAGCATTTTTCCGGCTTTAACAGGCTGTACCAGTGTTAAGGAAATTAAGGCTTTGGGCGTGATTGAAAGCTTTTCTGTGGCATCAGCCATTGTTGCTGCCGATGCGGCAGTGAAATCAGCCTCAGTCGACTTGCTGGAAGTGCGTCTGGCCAGAGGGATGGGTGGAAAAGCTGTCGTGACCATGTCTGGTGATGTGGGAGCCGTCAATGCAGCAATCCGGGCCGGCACTGACCGGATTAAAGACACTGGCTTTTACCTGGATTCGCTGGTATTGCCAGCGCCGCATAAAAAGCTGCATGAGGTATTATATTAACAGGTTGCAGCTGAATTTTATAGGATGGAATAAGCCTGTGCGTTCAATTTCGTACAGGCTTATTCCATCCTATAACGTTTCGTTAAAGGAAGATGCGTGTTCAGGTATTAATCTGGAGTTTTGTGTAACGTTGTATCATTATCTGCCTGAAAGAGCTGTTATTCAAAATATTCCAGAATATTACATCAAATCTGTGCAGTGGGAGAAAACATTTTAGAGTATTTTAAAAACAATAGATGACATTTGTGGACTGTTTATATTATAATACTGAAAAAAGGGTCAAAGTAGTAAAGGAGGACCTGCGTTGGAAATGATTGGAGCTCAGGCTGTTATTGAGAGCCTGAAAAATGAAGGGGTCGAAGTCGTTTTTGGTTATCCTGGCGGAGCGGTATTAACGCTGTATGATGCTTTATATAAATCAGAGTTTCCTCATGTCTTAACACGGCATGAACAGGGGGCGGTACATGCTGCCGATGGCTATGCGCGCGCGACTGGCAAAGTGGGCGTGTGTTTTGCAACCTCAGGGCCTGGCGGAACCAACCTTATCACCGGCATTGCCACGGCTTATATGGATTCTGTGCCGTTAGTGGCCATTACCGGGCAGGTCGGTGTTTCGCTGATCGGGAAGGATTCGTTCCAGGAAGCAGACATCTGCGGCATTACAACCCCAATTACCAAGCATAATTATTTGGTGAAAAAGGTTCAGGATCTGCCGCGTATTTTAAAAGAGGCTTTTCATATCGCCCGTACCGGTCGTCCCGGTCCGGTGGTTGTTGATATATCCAAAGATGTTTTTAATGCCACTTTTGATTATGAATATCCTGAAACAGTCAGTCTGAGGGGCTATAGCGGCAGCATTATTGGGCAGGCCGCTGATATTGAGGCCGCTGTTGCTGAATTAAAACAGGCCAGGAAACCGCTGATTTTTGTTGGGGGCGGAGTCAATATATCGGATACGGCTGCAGAATTTCGTGAGTTCATCCAATTGACGGGTTTTCCGGTCATTACCAGCTTAATGGGCTTGGGCTGTATTCCCAACCATGCTGAGGAAAATCTGGGCATGGTCGGCATGCATGGTACTTATGCAGCCAATATGGCGACAACAGAATGTGATGTGCTGGTCGGGATTGGCGTGCGTTTTGATGACCGGGTTACCGGCGTGGTCAACCAGTTTGCCCCTAAGGCTAAAATTCTTCATTTCGATATTGATCCAGCTGAGATTAATAAAAATGTCCGGGTTGATTTGCGGGTAGTGGGCGACCTGAAGTGGGCACTGCCCTTATTGTGCCAGACCATCGCGGCCGATAAAACGATGGACTGGAAAGGTCAGACTGCACCATGGCGGGAGCAAGTGTATACCTGGAAAAAGGATCAGCCGCTTGTCTATCGCCAAACTCCTGATGTCATTATGCCGCAGCAAGTCATTGAAACAGTCAGCCGGCTCGCAGGAGATGATGATATCATTGTCACCGATGTCGGACAGCATCAGATGTGGACTGCGCAGTTCTATAATTTTCGTTCACCACGCACGTTGATGACGTCAGGTGGATTAGGAACAATGGGATATGGCTTGCCGGCAGCCATTGGGGCGCAGGTGGGGCATCCTGATAAGGCGGTTGTTTTGATCAGCGGTGATGGCAGCATTATGATGAACTGTCAGGAGTTTGCCACAGCCGCCAACAATGGCTTTCCCGTGAAAACCATTGTCATGAATAATCAGGTTTTGGGTATGGTGACACAATGGCAGCGGATGTTCTACGGCGAACGTTACTCACAGTCCACCTTAAAGGGGCAAACCGATTTTGTTAAATTAGCGGAAGCCATGGGCGCTACTGGTTTTAGGATTACGAAGCCTGATGAGCTGGAAGCTGTTTTGCGGCAAGCGTTGGCAACCGAAGGGCCGGTGCTTGTTGATGTGCAATTGCCGGAGGTTGAGGATGTGCTGCCAATGGTGCCGGTCGGGGGACGCTTAGATCAAATGATTCTTGGAGGTTAACACATGAAATATACATTAGCCGTCCTGGTTGAGAACCGGCCGGGAGTGCTGACTCATATATCGGGTTTAATCAGCCGTCGGGCTTTTAATATTGAAAGTATTGCCGCTGGGCATTCAGAGGAAGCTGATACAACCCGAATTACCATTGATGTCGAGGTTGACGATGAAATTGAACTGGAACAAGTGGTCAATCAATTATCAAAGCTGATTGATGTGATCAAAATCATCAATTTAACGCATGTTGATCCGATACAGCGTGAGCTGGTTCTTATAAAAGTGCGGGCTAATCCGGTTACCCGTGCAGATATTATCAATATTGTTGATATCTTCCGGGCTAAAATTGTTGATGTGAATCGTGAAACCATGGTGATTGAGCTTACCGGGGAGCAAACTAAAATTGATGCGCTGTGTGAAGTGCTTCATGACTACGAGATTATTGAAATTGCCCGGACAGGAAAAATTGCGTTATCCCGGGGGCCTATTGCAGCCAAAGATATGTAACCGGCTTAACTAAAAATTAGATTGATCACGCAAGCGATACAGGAACTTCATGTTTCTGTATCGCTTTTTTTGTGGCAGGATCAATCTTTGCGGTGAAGCATGAACGGCTTGGCGTGTTTTCCCCGGGAGGAATTCATCGACTTATGAATATTTTCTGAATTAAATGAATACCCTAATTAGTTTGAATTAACAAAAAAATGAGCATTGAGGATTATAGTTAATTTCTGTCAGTTACAAGCACGTTTGGTCGGTTTTTTCGCCTCATATCGACTTTGCAAATCTTAAACTATCTTAGTATATTTAAATAATCAGATATTCAGTAATACATAACTTGTGGAGGTATGGGAATGGCTGTAGCGGATTGGGCAGCAATATTGTTTATCACAAACTTGGTTTGCTTATTGTTTGGCAGTGTTACGCCGTTTTTTGCCATCCGGCGCCAAAGGTTGGCAAACTTGCTGGCACATAGCAGCGCTTTGGTGGCTGGTTTGAGTGGAAGTGCGGCCGCAGCGGCAGTATTGCTGAATAAAACCTCGATTACAATGACGGCATGGCAGATTATGCCGGGGTTTGTCTGGCGCTTTCAAGTCGATGCTTTATCAGCCTTCTTTTTATTGGTGATTTCCATGATTCTTATGGCTGTGGCCGTTTATTCTACCGGGTATGTCACCAAATATGAGGGGAAAAAGAATATCGCTTATCTGGGCGGCTTACTTAACCTGTTTGCCTTGTCAATGATTGCCGTGGTTACGGTAAGCAGTGCCTTTACTTTTTTGATTGCCTGGGAAATTATGTCGGTGGTTTCTTTTTTTCTGGTCATGTTTGAGCATGAGAAAAGCCAGGTGCGTGCTTCGGGCTATATTTATCTGGTCATGACCCATATTGCGACAGCCTTTATTACCTTATCCTTCTTAATCATGTTTAGCTATACCCAGAGCTTTGACTTTGCGGTGTATCAGCAGCAACTGCGCAGCATGCCAATCCTGTTACAGAACGGGATCTTTGTCATGTGCTTAATTGGCTTTGGGGCTAAGGCAGGGGTTATTCCGCTGCATGTTTGGCTGCCCAGGGCACATCCGGTGGCACCTAGCAATATTTCGGCGCTGATGTCAGGAGTTATGATTAAAACAGCTCTTTATGGACTGATCAGGATTATTTTTGATTTCTTTGGCGGCGGGCAAGCCTGGTGGGGAACTGTTCTGCTGGCTATAGGGCTGATATCCGCTCTATGGGGCATTCTGCTGGCCATTACCGAAAATGATCTTAAGCGCTTTTTAGCCTATAGCAGCACGGAGAATATCGGAATTATTTTAGTCGGCATAGGAGCGGCCTTGTTATTTCAGGCACATCAATTGTCACTGCTTGCGGCAGTGGCCATGACGGCAGCCTTGTTTCATATCTTAAGCCATGCCTGGTTTAAGGGGTTATTGTTTATGGGAGCCGGCTCGGTTCTTTATGCAACTCATACCAAGAATATTAATGAATTAGGCGGTCTGATCCGGCGAATGCCTTGGACGGCAGGGCTGTTTTTGCTTGGGGGTATGTCGCTGGCCGCGCTGCCGCCATTTAGCGGCGTGATTAGCGAATGGCTCATCCTGCAGTCGATGCTGCATGTCGTCTTTGATCTGCCTGGTTTCTGGTTTCAAATCGGCGGGGCTGTGGCGGTAGGGCTATTGGCTCTGACGGGTGCTTTTGCCGCAGGCGGGGTTATTAAGCACTTTGGCACCAGCTTTCTGGCTATGCCCCGGACCAAGGCTGCGGCCGAAGCGGTGGAAGTTCCACTCAGCATGCGGTTCGGTATGGGCATGCTGGCACTGCCCATCGTCTTGTACGGCCTGCTGCCTGGAACAGTGGTAACGCTGACCAGCAGCATCACCTTGGAGTATTTTGCCCAGGCACTGAATGGAACGGCTTTCTTGCTGCTGCCTTTTAATCGCGCAACAGGCGGCGAGAGTTTAAGTGTAGCCTGGCTGGTGGGTGCTTTTGTGCTAATCTGTGCTGTTGGTTTGGCCTTACTCAGATGGAAATTAGGCAGCAGCCAGGTTGTGATTGATGAGACCTGGAATTGCGGCAGCAAGCTTGAGCCCAGTATGGAGTATTCGGGTACGTCTTACTCTCACCCGCTGGTCATGATTTTTCAAAAATTGATTGGGATTAAGCGAAAAGTTGCTGTTGAGCGAGAGTATCGCTATTATCCCAAACGGATTACTCATGAACTCACCGTCAATGCCAATATTGAAGCTGTACTGTATAAGCCGCTGATCAGTATCATGCTGTACCTGTCACAACGCATGAGAACCATTCAAGATGGCAATCTGCAAAACTATTTAGCCTATATGGTGGGTGCTCTAGTCATTGCGCTAATTTGGTCGAGGTAGGTGAACAATGTGCTTGAACAACTATTGTGGACAATGGTACAGGTTTTGCTCATCCTGTTGCTGGCTCCCTTGGTGCAAGGGATTATCAAAAAAACAAAAGCACGGCTGCAAAACCGGATTGGTGCTCCAATCCTGCAGCCGTACTATGACATTATTAAATACTTAAAAAAAGATGCCATTATCTCCAATCAGGCATCCTGGTTGACCCGTGCTGTGCCATATCTAAACTTTGGGATTATTTTGACTGCCGGCTTGCTGATCCCGACCGTGTGGAATAAAACGCCGCTCGGTTTTGCGGGAGATCTTGTTATGATTGTTTATTTGTTTGCCGCAGCGCGGTTTCTTGCGGCCCTTACTGCGCTGGATGCCGGCAGTGCTTTTGGCGGTATGGGCTCAAGCCGGGATATGGCCTTATCGGCAATCGCCGAGCCGGCCTTGTTCTTGGCTGCTGTAGTTGTTCTGCTGGATGGCGGAACAACCAAGCTTGAACAGGTGGCCTGGCTGAGCGCACAAAAAGACTGGAGCCTGTTTGATCCGGCTTATGGTCTGGCTTGTCTGGCCATGCTGATTGTTGTAATCACTGAAACCGGTCGTATTCCTGTTGATAATCCAGACACTCATCTGGAGTTAACCATGATTCATGAAGGGCTGCTGCTGGAATATTCGGGGCGGTATCTCGGGCTGATGGTGTGGGCAGCACAAATCAAACAATTGCTTATTTTAACACTCTTTATTGACTTGTTCTTTCCTTGGGGAATAGCGCTTGCCCCTGGTTTGGGCAGCCTGGCCGCTGCTAGCGGTGTTTATCTGGTGAAACTGGTCATTTTGGGCGTAGGGTTGGCTTTTATAGAAACCGCGTATGCCAAAATCCGGCTGTTTCAAGTGCCGAAATTATTGGCATCCTCCATGGTTTTGTCATTGCTGGCCATCATGGTTAGGATTGCGAAGTGAAAGTTGAGTGGTAGATTGATGATCGGTAACATAAGGAGGCGTGTTTGTGGATTGGCTTGTTTCAGCGGGCTTATTGCTGAGTACTCTGTTATTATTTAAAATACAAAAAATCAGTGATGCTGTGGGGATTATTGCTTTTCAGTCGGCTTTGCTGGCGTTAGTGGCAGCCATGATGTGGTATAAAACCGGACTTACCCACTTACTGTTGGCTGCAGGTCTGACGTTTGCGGTTAAAACTGTCATGATTCCGGCTATTCTGTTTTATACCATTCATAAGACCAATGCCAAGCAGGTGGCTGAGCGGACATCTTCGCCGCATGTTTCCTTGTTCTTGGCGACCTTGCTGTTGGTGGCCGGGTATTATGTGGCCGGGCACCTTAAGCTGCCGGGAACTGAGCATGGTGAATATTATTTATCCACTTCGATTATGCTGATTTTTCTGGGGACATTCACGATGATTGAGCATAAAAAAGCCATTATGCAGGCTATTGGCTTAATTGTTATTGAAAATGGCTTGTTTTTAGTCACCCAGTCCATTAGCTATGGCATGCCGCTGGCGGTGGAGATGGGGATATTCTTTGATTTGCTGGTATCAGCGGCTGTCATAGCCGTGCTGGCATTTCGCATTCATTCCAACTTTGCCAGCCTGAATACCGAGAAGATGCAGAATTTGAAGGGGTGACAACATGGCCTGGATTGTAGCCTTATATTTAGTTCCGTTTGTTACAGGGCTGATGGCCGCTGTGCTCAATGTGCCGCAAAGAAGTGACAAGCTGCAAGCGGCAGGAGCCTTGCTGACGCTGATGATTGCTGGCAAAGTCGCAATAACGGTATGGACTGGGCAGCCTATGCTTCTCGCCCATGATGTCATCTATATTGATGCCTTAGGCGCATTTAATCTTTCGCTAATTGCCTTGGTTGGGTTTATTGCGTCACTCTACTCCATCGGCTATATGCGGGTAGAGCTGGCTGAAGGGGTTATCAGCAGCAAGCAATTTCGTTTTTATTATGCATTTTTTCATTTTTTTATCTTGACCATGCTCATGGTCAGTACGGTCAACAGCTTGGGTTTGCTATGGGTAGGCATTGAATTAACAACCCTGGTTTCAGCTTTATTAGTGGCTTTTTATGGGAAGAGTAATGCGCTCGAAGCGGCCTGGAAATATCTGATTATGGGTAGTGTCGGCATTGCTTTTGCGTTACTAGGCATTATCTTTATTTATTTGTCAGGAATGCAGACACTGGGTCAGCAGTCGCCGGCTTTAAACTGGACTGAGCTGGTTCAAGTGGCGGCAGCCTTAAATCCAGAGTGGGTAAAAATCGGCTTTATCTTTATCCTGATCGGTTTTGGGACTAAAGCCGGGTTGGCACCCATGCATTTCTGGCTGCCTGATGCTCATAGCCAGGCCCCTTCGCCGATTAGTGCTGTTTTATCGGGTGTGCTTTTGAACACGGCGCTGTATGGGGTGTTCCGGGTCTATGCTATTGCCAATGTAACCCTTGACGGCCAGGCGGCACAATATTTAGTGTTCTTTGGCTTGCTGTCCATCGCCATTACCGTACCCTTTATGATGGTTCAGCACGATTTGAAGCGGATGCTGGCCTATTCCAGTGTTGAGCATATGGGCATTATTACACTCAGTGTCGGCATTGGCGGCGCATTAGGACTCTATGGTGCATTTCTGCACATGTTCAATCATTCCATGACAAAATCCCTGCTGTTTTTTGCGGCAGGCAGTATCTGTCAACGCTACCGTTCTAAACAAATGCGCCGTATCAGCGGAATTTTAAAAGTCATGCCGGTAACAGGCGGGATTTTTCTGATTGCTGCACTGGCCATTACAGGAGCACCACCATTTAATATCTTTCTCAGTGAAATTACCATTATGATGGCAGGCTTTCAGGGGGGGCAGCTGTGGCTTGCTGTGGCATTAGTGGCTCTCATTGTGCTGATTTTTGCCGGGATGATGTACTATGTGATTAAAATGGTCTTTGGCGAGGCCCCAGGTAGGATTGAGAAGGTCTCCCTGGACCGTTGGTCGGCGGCAGCGCTCATGATTCCACTGGTGTTGGTGGTGGTGTGCGGCTGGTATATTCCGCCTATGCTTGACAGTACCATCTATAAAGTATCCAGTGTATTACAGGGGGCGGGCCGATGATACAGCTTACCAAGAAACAAGTCGTGACTCGATTGCTGCAGGCGCTTGGCAAAAAAATAGTTTCAAGCACCCTGATCAGAGAGCATGAAACAGAAATTGTGATTGAGAAAACATATTTGCCGGAAGTATGCAGCTATTTAGTCAATGAAAAGCAGGGCCGTTTGTTTACCATGGTGGGCAATGATGAGCGGCAACACCTGGGCAGCTTTGTGCTCTATTATGTGTTTAGTTTTGATCAGATTGATCATTTTATCACAGTGAAAACTTTAATTGATGAAGCTGACCCTGTTTTTCCGTCCATTTCGGTACAAGTTCCGGCAGCCAATTGGTATGAGCGCGAGGTCAAGGATTTGCTGGGCTTACGGGCGTTGGGGCATCCTGACCGCCGGCCGCTGGTTTTGCACGGTGACTGGCCTGAAGATCAGTACCCGCTGCGCAAGGATTTTCAGGGCCCTGTTGCCCGGCAGTCTGACCGTGAGACCACGATGCAGTATGAGGGGCGGGATGTTACCGAGATTCCGGTAGGGCCCATTCATGCCGGTATCATTGAACCTGGTCATTTCCGGTTTGGGGCAGTAGGGGATACTGTGCTTCATCTTGAGGCTAAACTGTTTTATACGCACCGGGGTATCGAAAAGAGCAGCGAGGGATTGCCGCTGAGCAAAGCGCTGTTTACGGCTGAACGTATTTGCGGTGTGTGCGCGTTGTCGCATGCGGTGGCGTTTGCTCAGGCTGTTGAATCAGCGGCTCAGGTTACCTTGCCGCCGCGTGCCTTATATTTGAGAACATTGCTGCTGGAACTGGAACGCCTGTATAATCATATCGGGGATATTGGGAACATGTGCGCCGGCTTTGGCTTTGCGGTGGGGATCAGTCATGGTGCGCGTTTGCGGGAACAATTGCAGCAGCTGAATGAACAGCTTGTCGGCCATCGCTTTCTGCGAGGTGTAATTGCTTTAGGCGGGCTGAGGTTTGATCTTGCTCCGGCTGAAATCCGGTCTGTGTCTGATGTGTTAAGTCAGGTAGAAGCTGATTTCGATCAATTGGTGGAGATTATTCTGTCCCATGAAATCGCCATGGACCGCATGGCCACAACCGGGGTTCTCAGCTTGGAGCAAGCCGTGGATTTAGCAGTGGTCGGTGTTGCTGCCCGTGCTTCTGGCCATTCGGTTGATATCCGCCGAGATCATCCTTATGCGGCCTATCGGCAAGTGGAGTTTCCGGTGGCGCTGCAAACAGCTGGCGATGTGCTGGCAAGATTCAACGTTCGGGTGGCTGAGGTCAAGTCTTCCCTGCTCATGATCCAGCAGGTTATTGAGCAGCTGCCGTCAGGGGCCATTGCAGTGCCTATCCCGGCAATTAAACCCTATACTCAGGCCATGGGGTGGGCAGAGTCGCCGCGCGGCGAGGTTTGCCACTGGCTTATGGTGGGGCCGGAACAAACGGTTTTCCGCTATCGCATCCGCTCGGCAGCCTACAGCAATTGGCCGGCTGTTCCGCTTACCGTGCCAGGCAATATTGTGCCTGATTTCCCGCTGATTAATAAAAGCTTTGAACTATGCTATTCATGCTGTGACCGGTAGGGCAGCCCAAAGAAAGGAAGGATGACGTGTTTGAGATCCTAAGAAAAATCTGGCAGACTGGTACTGTTACCAAGCGTCAGCCGCTTGCTGAGGCTGCGGGCAAATACCGGGGTAAAATTGAGCTGGATGCTGCAAAGTGTAATGGCTGCCGGGACTGTGTCGGCATCTGTCCCAGCGGAGCATTGTCAGGCAGCTCAGACCGGCCTCAGATTATCATTGAACATCATAAATGTGTTTTTTGCGGCAGCTGCGCAGACAATTGCGAACAGCGGGCCATTAAGATGACCAATCAATGCTATTTGGAAGCTAAAGATAAGCAAGACTTGATAGCACGTATTGAGGTTTCAGGTGAAAAGTGCGGATAAGCGGAAGGAGAAGGTGCTCAAGTGGAGAATCAACACACTGCAGATCTAGAACTTAGTTTACAGACCCGCATTAAGGAAGTGCTGGGAAATTCGCTGCATATCCGTCATGTGGATGCCGGGTCTTGCAATGGCTGTGATTTTGAAATGATGGCGCTGTGCAATCCGGTTTATGACGTTCAGCGCTTTGGCATTGACTTTGTGGCCTCACCTCGCCATGCCGACATGCTGTTGGTCACCGGCGGAGGCACCCGGCATTTGGAAGTGGCCTTGCAGAAAACTTATGCTGCCGCTGCGGCGCCTAAGATGGTGGTGGCTATCGGGGCCTGTGCCTGCGGGGGCGGTGTTGTGGGACAATCTTATGCCAATACCGGCGGGATTGACCGCATTGTGCCTGTTATTGTTTATGTACCCGGGTGTCCGCCCCGGCCGTCCGCAATCTTAGCCGGAATTTTATTGGCACTGGACAAACTGGCTGCCTGCCGAGCCGCGGGTTTCTGAGTTTTAAGCAACCGGTAATCAGCTGGTCGAAATCAATGCCTGGAGATGGAGGGACCCATTTTGAATTTAGAATTACAACAGTTTAAAGCTGACTTTTTTAAAGCCCTAGCTCATCCTTTGCGGATTCGGATCCTGGAGCTGCTGTCCGAAGGGGATAAGAATGTGAATGAACTGCAAACCTTGATTGGCAGCGAAGGATCAGCCGTCTCGCAGCAATTGGCCATCTTGCGCAATAAGAATATTGTTCATGGCACCAAAGATGGCAACAAAGTCACCTACTCGCTGCGTGATCCCATGCTGGTAGAATTATTAACCGTGGCACGCCATATCTTCAACAACCACCTCATAGACACCATTTCCATGCTGGATCGCTTCAATGAAGAATAGCCACCGGGGACGGTTCTTTTTGACAGGAAATAACTCGAAGATATTACGGTAATGGGGGTGATCTTGTGTCCAGAATGCCGAGACTATTAAGTAAAACAGGCATCTATCACATTATGCTGCGCGGTAATGATCGTCAAAAGGTCTTCAACGATCAGGAGGATAAAGATCAATTTGTAGCAATCCTGCTTGAGCGACGGGAAAAAGCAGATTTCAGTATTTATGCTTACTGTGTATTGGATAATCATGTTCACTTAGTGCTGCGTGAGCAGGATATAGCTATAGCCAATGTCATTAAAAGCATTGGCGTTCGTTATGCCCACTACTTTAATAAAAAGTATGAGCGGATTGGCCATGTATTTCAAGATCGCTATCGAAGCGAGAACGTGGAAGATGAGGCGTATTTGCTTACTGTGGTGAGGTATGTTCATCATAATCCCGAACATGCTGGAATTTGTAAAGCAATAGACTATCCTTGGAGCAGCTATCCGTTCTATTCACTTGAGGGACTATCGCAGCTAGCCGAAATTGAAGATATCCTGACAATTTTCTCATCAGATATCCCTAAAGCACGTGCTCAATTTACCGAGTTCAGCAAATTGTCAGATGAAGATCACACTATCATGGATATTGATGATAACCGCCCGGACATAGAAGCGAAAATCAAACAGCTAATGGATCACTATCTTCATGCGAGTAAATTAACCTTAGGTGAGTTAAAACAAAAGAAAAATCAGTCTGTCAGAGACAAACTGATTATGGATATTGCTGCACGATCCGGATGGTCAATCCGAAAAATCGCTGCCATTACAGGGCTGAATCGGGAAATGGTGCGCAGTGCTGTTGCTTACCGTTATAACTAAAAATCCTGCCAAAAAGAACCGTCCCCAGTGGTTGTGAGTGCCATAGGGGACGGTTTGATTATTGAAAGTGTTTGATGGCTTTGTCAAAAGCTGACTTGAATTCGTGCCAGGCCTTTTCGGAGCCTTGCTGCAAGTCTTTCCAGGCTTCCTCACTGGCCTGTGAGATGTGGCTGTATTTTTCTTTTAGTTCACTGAACTTTTTTTCCAGCTTTTCAAGCTGCTCTTCATACTCAACCTTCATATCAGCCTGGGCTCCTGCGACTTTGCCGCGCAGAATGACGAGTTGTTCACTGTATTGATCTAATTGAGCTTCATACTCTTTTTTGTATAAATCACGCTTTTCCATTCGGAGACCCCCTTTATTATTAATTTTATTATAATTGTTGTAAAAAATTGTCTTAGTAAAATATTCCTTCAAAATAATTATAATCCTGCCGGCTCATTGTAATTATTTGTATTAATTTTTTTAATGGTAACTAAATTAGCTACAATTGATTATTAATTTCATTTGAGAAGATTGCTTTTTGTTTTATGCGTACCAACTTGTCAATATTCTTGGATAATAAATATTTTTGGAAAAAGATTGACGAATAAATCAACTAAGGGTTAGAATATAATTAATACCGGACTAGTACAGTATAGATTGAGAGGGGGTGCAGTGTGCAACTGAATCAGGCAACAGACTATGCGTTCAGGGTAGTGCTCTATTTGGCCTGCGTACCGGGTAATATTGTGAGCGGCCAGATTATCGCTGAACAGCAGAACATACCGCCTCAGTATTTACAAAAGATTATGCGTTCATTGGCTCAGGCTGGTCTGGTCAGGTCGCATCGAGGTTCCGAGGGGGGCTTTGAGCTGCTTCGTCCGGCTGGTGCCATTACGTTACTGGATGTTATTGTTGCCATGGAAGGACCTATTTGCCTCAATCGCTGCTTAGCAGAGCAGAATAGCTGCAGCCGTTGTTGTTCTGATGTCTGTACAGTTCACAATGCTTTAGGGAAAATTCAGGATCAGTTTTTGCTGTCACTCAGTCAGGTCAACTTTGAGGATCTTGCCAATAGAAAAGAAGGAGAGGTGGAGAAATGATATGGATGAAGTACTATTAGCGCGTTGGCAGTTTGGTATTACCTCTGTATATCACTTTCTGTTTATTCCGCTGACACTGGGACTATCCATAATGGTTGCTATTATGGAAACCATGTATGTTCGTACCAATAATGAATTATATAAAAAGATGACGAAGTTTTGGGGCAAGTTATTTTTACTTAATTTTGCGATGGGTGTTGTAACCGGTATTGTGCAGGAGTTTCACTTTGGCATGAACTGGTCGGAGTATTCACGGTTTATGGGTGATATATTTGGCGCTCCATTAGCCATGGAAGCCTTAACCGCTTTCTTCTTGGAATCAACCTTTATGGGAATCTGGATTTTTGGTTGGGATCGGCTTTCGAAAGGACTCCACGCAGCCTGTATTTGGATTGTGGCATTTGCCAGCAATCTGTCGGCGTTTTGGATTCTGGCAGCCAATTCCTTTATGCAGCACCCTGTCGGCTATGCCATTAATAATGGCCGGGCAGAGATGACTGATTTTATTGCACTTATTACCAATCCTTATGTTGCTTATCAATTTCCGCATACCGTACTGTCAGGTGTCGTTACAGCCGGTATCTTTGTACTAGCGATTAGTGCTTATCATTTGCTGAAAGGCACTCACTTGGAAGTGTTCCGGACCTCCTTTAAATTTGGTCTGATTTGGTCTATTGTCGGTGTTCTGGCCGTGATGGGCAGCGGCCATTTGCAAACCCAATATGTTGCCAAGGCTCAGCCTATGAAGCTGGCTGCGACTGAGGCGTTATGGGAATCGGCTGATCCGGCTCCATTTGCACTGGCAGCCGTCATTGATGAGAAGAACCAAACCAATAGTTTTGAAATCGGGGTTCCGGGAGCGTTAACCTTTTTAGCTCATGATTCATTTAAAGGTGAAGTAAAAGGGATTAAAGAACTGCAAGCTGCTGCAGCTGCCAAGTATGGTCCTGGCAACTATATTCCTGATGTTACTGCCTTGTTCTGGAGTTTCCGGGTCATGGTGATTGCGGGGATGATCATGGCAGGAGTAACGCTATTATGCGGGTTATTGTGGTTCAAAGGTAAGTTAGAAGACTATCCTATTGCCCTTAAAGCCATGCTGTTGATGCTGCCATTGCCGTATATTGCCAATTCGGCCGGTTGGTTTGTGACTGAAGCAGGCCGCCAGCCTTGGATGGTTATTGGCTTGCAAAAGGTTGCGCAAGCAGCATCACCGAATGTCACGGCTACTGAAATTTGGATATCCTTAATCGGCTTTACCTTACTTTATGGTGTTTTAGCAGTAGCGGCCGTATTTTTGGCTATTAAATTTATTAAACAAGGTCCTGTGGACAGCAAGCCCAATATTCCTGCAGCACCAGTGAAGGGGGCGACATTATGGAACTAAATGTTTTATGGTTTATTCTTGTCGGAGTACTATTCACCGGGTTCTTTTTCCTGGAAGGGTTTGATTATGGTGTTGGGATGCTGCTGCCGTTTCTAGGCCGCAATGATGTCGAACGCCGGGTGATTATTAATACTATTGGTCCGGTCTGGGATGGCAATGAAGTATGGATGATTACGGCTGGCGGAGCCATGTTTGCTGCCTTCCCCCATGTCTATGCCACCATGTTCAGCGGATTTTATATGGCGCTGTTCTTAATGCTGATGGCCTTAATTGTGCGCGGCGTAGCGTTTGAGTTCCGCAGTAAGGATGAGAGTCCGGTTTGGCGCGGCACCTGGGACTGGATGATTTTTATTGGCAGTGTTATTCCTGCTTTGTTATGGGGCGTGGCTGTAACCAATTTGATTAAAGGTGTGCCGATCAACGAGAAGATGATTTATGTGGGTACCTTCTTTGATTTGCTCAGTCCTTATACGCTGGTAGGCGGACTGGCATTTCTGCTGGTGTTTTTATTCCATGGAGCTTTATATTTAACCCTAAAAGTCGAAGGCGAAATGATTGAACGGGTCAGAAGTGTTGCGTTAAAAGGCGGAGCTCTAGCCGCTGTGGTATTCCTGGCTTGTGTCGGCTTAACTTATACAAATACCGATTTATTTTCAAGCGTTCTGGGCGGGACAGCACTCTGGGGTGCTGTAGCAGCTTTTGTGGCTGGCTATGCATTTACCTGGTTGAAAAAATATGGCTGGGGCTTTGCAATGAGCAGCTTGGCCATTGTCTTAACTACGGCTGGATTTTTTGCCGGCTTATTCCCGCGCATCATGGTTTCCAGCCTGAACTCAGCTTGGAGCTTGACTGTCTATAATGCATCATCGACTCCGTATACGCTGAAGATTATGACCTTTGCAGCGCTTACGCTGGTTCCCATTGTGCTTGCTTATCAGATTTGGACTTATTGGGTGTTCCGCAAGCGGGTTACCGCGAGAGATTTGGAGTATTAGCTTTAGCAAAGCGGTTTATCTTCGGGTAAACCGCTTTTTTCTCCCAATAGAGCAGTAAGTGTGCGCTAAATCACAGATTTTGGCTGGCAAAAAAGTTAGACTAAGAATAATCAACCTTTAAATAAAACTCATAATAAGAAAATAGTAACAATTAAATAGTAGGAATTTTTAAAATTTAGTCGAATTATGTTATAAATTGGTAAATTATGAAAAGGTGGGTGGATTGTATGGGTATGAAGTCAAGACAAAGCGATATTACCAATCTTCCAGCAAACTATCAAGAGTTTCTTAATCAAATTGCAATATTTATTCCACAAACCAGACTTTTTGCTGATCCTATCAGAACGTATGCTTATGGTGTGGATGCCAGTCTATATCGGATCAATCCAAAACTGGTGGTTAAGGTTAGATCGGTTGAAGAAGTCTCCGCTATCTTGAAGGTTGCTCATAACCTGAAAATAGCCGTGACATTCCGGGCAGCCGGAACAAGCTTATCCGGACAAGCGCTTACCGATTCGGTCTTGTTGGTATTGGCAGGCGGCTGGAGCAACTACAATGTCAGCGGTGATGGTGAAGTCATTTCCTTGGAACCAGGGATTATTGGTGCTGAAGCCAATTCTTACCTACGGCAGTTTGCCCGGAAGATCGGCCCTGATCCTGCTTCCATCAATCATGCGATGATTGGCGGTATTGCTGCAAATAATGCCAGCGGGATGTGCTGTGGTACGTCTGACAATAGCTATAAAACAGTAGCCAGTATGAAAATTGTATTTTCAGATGGTACTTTGTTAGATACTGCTGACCAAACTTCAAAGCAGGAGTGGGCCAGCCAGCATCCGGCGCTTATGACGGCAATTGAAGGCATACGCAACGAAATTAATGACGATGAGGAATTGCGGAAACTGATTTCTCATAAATTTAAAATCAAAAACACAACAGGGTATAGCCTCAATGCATTTGTTGATTACTATGATCCCTTTGATATTATCAACCATCTGATGATCGGGTCTGAAGGCACACTCGGATTTATTGCTGAAATCACCTATAAAACAGTCATCGATCACGCACATAAAGCTTCAGCACTCATGATCTTCCCGGATATGAACAGCGCCTGCCAGGCTGTTATGCGCCTTAGCCGTCCCTTAGTAGCTGCGGCTGAGCTAATTGACCGGGTATCGTTAACCTCTGTTGAAGATAAGCCGGGTATGCCTGCTTATTTGAAAACGCTGGATGCTGAGGCAACGGCATTATTGGTTGAAATCCGGACTGAAGAACGCGAGGCACTGCTCAAGCAAATTGAGGAAGTAAAAGCGCTGCTGGCTGATCTGCCAACCGTTTTCCCGATTGAATTTACTGATGTCAAAGCTGAGTATGAGAAGCTCTGGAAAATTCGGGCCGGCGTTTTCCCCGCAGTCGGTGGGATTCGGGAGATAGGGACTTCGGTTATCATTGAAGATGTTGCGTTTCCGAAGGATAAACTGGCTGAAGCGGTGCTTGCCCTGCGCGAATGTATGAATAAGAACGGTTATAGCAGCGGGATTATTTACGGTCATGCGTTAGATGGCAATGTTCATTTTGTGTTTACACAAGCTTTCAATAACGAAGCTGAGATTGAACGTTACCGGCTGTTCATTGAAGAGGTTTGCGAAATGGTTGTGGCCAGATTTGATGGCTCGCTGAAGGCCGAACATGGAACAGGCCGTAACATGGCACCGTTCGTGGAAATGGAATGGGGCAAAAAAGCCTATACCTTTATGGAGCGTTTAAAGAAGGCTTTTGACCCGGACAATCTTATCAATCCTGATGTTATTATTACTGATAACCATAACTTGTTCTTAGAGAACTTAAAGCCTATGCCAAAAACCCATGATGTGGTTGACCGGTGTATTGAATGCGGCTATTGTGAAATCAATTGTCCGTCTAAGAATCTTACCAGTACACCACGTCAGCGCATTGCCGTACAACGGGAAATGACCAGATTAAGAAATACTGGTGCCGATCCAGCAAGGCTGCAGCGGTTTGAAGAAGATTATGAGTATTTTGGTGATGAAACGTGTGCTACTGATGGCTTATGTGAAACGACCTGCCCGCTGTCCATTAACACCGGATCCTTTACCAAGCAGGATCGTTCTACTAAGATTACGCCGCAGGCTAAGAAAATTGCTAAATTTATGACCGAGAATTTTGCCGGGGTTACCACGCTGGCTAAGCTTGGAATGGCTGGAGCCCACTTGGCGCATTCGGTGCTGGGTACCTGCGGTATGGGCGGCATTGCTGCCGGAGCGCGGAGTTTAAGCGGCAATAAGATTCCAAAATGGAACAAATGGCTGCCACGTGGCGGTGCAACGCCACATGCAACAAGCAAGGCGCAGCACAGTCAGCTTAAGGTGGTTTATTTCCCAAGTTGTGTCACCAGAACCATGGGGCCGGCTAAAGAGGATCTTGATCAGCGGCAAGTGAGTGAAGTCATGCTGTCTTTATTGGATAAAGCCGGTTATACGGTTATCTATCCGCAGGATATGGATAAATTGTGCTGCGGCATGCCTTTCGAAAGCAAAGGCTATCTGGAAGCAGCCGACAACATGAGTGCTGAATTGGAAAAGGCACTGTTAGCGGCTACAAACAATGGCGAGATTGCTGTGTTGTGTGATACCAGCCCATGCGTATACCGGATGAAACGGGTGATGGATAAGCGCTTGAAGATCCATGATACGGTGGACTTCATCCATGATGAGCTGCTGAATAAACTGGATTTAGTGAAATCTCCGGAAACTGTGGCTGTCCATGTGACCTGCAGCGCAACCAAAATGGGTTTGGCTGACAAGTTCAAAGCCATTGCCCAGGCGTGTGCGACTAAAGTTGTCGTACCAGAAAAAGTCAGATGCTGCGGTTTTGCCGGCGACAAGGGCTTTGAGGTGCCAGAACTTAATGAATCGGCATTGGAACATCTTAAAGAGGCACTGCCGCACGATTGTCATTGTGGCTATTCCAACAGCCGGACTTGTGAAATTGGCCTTGCCAATACGGCGGGAATCAGCTATCAATCCATTGCTTATCTTGTCGATAAATGTGCCCGATCAAAAAAATAAGATTTTATTAAGAAGTTTGTCTAAGGCCGGAGTAATCCGGCCCTAAATATATTACAATATAGATAAACAATTGCAGGAAGGATGATGATCATGCGTTCTGATTTATTACTCAAACTGACTAAAAAATATGAACAGCAAGACGGTGACCATTTTCAAAAAGTCGAAATGACTGGGCCACATGACTATGTCCTGATGGAATTTTATAAAGAGCAGCAGCAAGAGAAGCCGGATATGGCAAAAGTTACGGCAGAGCTTGTCCAGCTTAATGAAACCATTTACCGGATCGCGGTAAAAAAACTGCAAGATAAAGGCTATATTGAGGGTGCGGTGATTACGCTGAGTGAGACCGGAATGCCTGAAAGTGTAAATGTAGAGCAAGTCAAAGTTACCCCGGCTGGGATTGAGTATGAACAGCATTTAGGGTAAAGACGGCCAAGGAGATTTACGTGGATGATTGATAAGCGTCTGATGCAGGAGATGAAAACTTATAAGCGGCTGTTTATGACGCTGGTTGGTCTGAGTCTGGGCAGTGGGATACTGGTGGTATTACAAGCTGATACCCTGACGAAAATCATTGATGGGGTCTTTTTAGGCGGCTTGGATTTGAACAGTGTCTGGCACTGGCTGAGTTTGTTGTTAGGGATTATGCTGCTCAGGTCAATCTTGATCTGGCTGAATGAGACTTGCGCGCATCGGCTGGCTGTAACCATTAAAACCAGCCTCCGGGAACGCCTGGCTAAGCAGCTGCTGGCACTCGGTCCTGTGCATATGAGTGCTGAGCAGGCGGGTGAACTGATCAATTTGTTGGTGGAAGGGATCGAAAATATCGAACCGTATTTTGCCAGGTTTTTACCACAGCTATTTATTGCCGCTGTGGTGCCATTATTGATTTTGGGAGTTGTTGCCCCGCTGGATATGATGACGGCGCTGCTGCTGCTCATCACCGCCCCGCTTATTCCTGTGTTTATGATTCTGATTGGAAAGATGGCTGAAAAGCTGAATAAACGGCAGTGGGAGACATTATCCCGCTTAAGCACCCACTTTCTCGATGTGCTGCAAGGGCTGACTACTCTGAAAATATTCGGACGCAGTCTCGAGCAAGCCCGGGTGATTGCCCGTATGAGTGATGAATTTCGTGATATTACACTCAGTGTATTAAAAGTTGCTTTTATCTCTGCACTGGCTCTGGAACTTGTGGCTACAATCAGTACGGCCTTAGTAGCCGTCACTGTGGGGCTTAGGCTGCTTTATTTTAAACTGAGTTTTAGTCAGGCGTTCTTTTTGCTATTGCTGGCTCCGGAGTTTTATCTGCCGCTGCGTCAGCTAGGAACCCACTTCCATGCCGGCATGGCAGGAACCGCGGCCGCTGAACGGATTTATCAGCTCTTGGCTAAGCCTGTCAGGGAAAATGCGAACAGGTCGCTCCAGTTAGACCGGCAGCAAGCCATTGCTGTGCATTTTAAGCAGGTCACTTACGGGTATCAAAATGGTGAACGTCCGGCCTTGAATGGCTTGGATTTGACCCTTGCTCCTGGCGAACATGTTGCGCTGGTTGGTGCCAGTGGTGCCGGTAAGAGCACGGTTGCCAATTTGTTATTAGGTTTTGTTGAGCCGCAGTCAGGTGAAATTTTGATCAATGGTCAATCACTGGCTGATTTACAGCTTTCTTCCTGGCTTGAGCATGTTGCCTTTGTACCGCAGTCGGCTCATTTGTTTTATGGAACAGTAGCTGATAACATCCGGTTAGGTCAGCCTCATGCTTCACAGGCTGCTGTGGAGGCAGCGGCACGCGAAGCGGGGGCACACGAGTTTATTATCAGGCTGCCTGAGGGTTATCAGACCATGGTAGGAGAGGGCGGTCAGGGGTTAAGCGGCGGTGAAAAGCGGCGCTTAGCGATTGCGAGGGCGTTTTTAAAAGATGCTCCGATGCTTATTCTCGATGAGGCTACTGCCGGGCTGGACGCAAAAAATGAGTATGAAATTCAGCTGGCTTTGGAACGGCTTATGGCCAGGCGTACGGTGTTGATAATCGCTCATCGGTTAACTACTGTGGTTGAAGCTGACCGGATTGTTGTCATGCATCAGGGCAAAGCTGCCGAATGGGGCCGGCATGAGGACCTGCTGGCAAAACAAGGGCACTATTATCAGCTTATGACAGCGTTTCGAGGTGCACCATGAAGACGTTTCTAAGACTTATTCAAATCATGCTGCCAGTTTGGCCCACCATGCTGCTGGCCGCTGGTTTCGGCTGGATTACGATTGCTGCGAATATTGGTCTGATGGTGACTTCAGCGCTGCTCATTGCTACTGCTGCGCTTCATCCCTCAATTGCTGAACTGTCAGTTGCCATTGTAGGAGTCAGGTTTTTTGGTGTTGCCAGAGCTGCCTTCCGCTATCTGGAACGTTATGTTTCTCATGATGCTACCTTTCGAATTCT
Source organism: Sporomusaceae bacterium FL31 (assembly GCA_003990955.1). GTDB lineage: Bacteria > Bacillota > Negativicutes > DSM-1736 > Dendrosporobacteraceae > BIFV01. The sequence goes on along the minus strand of BIFV01000008.1, from coordinate 676,431 downwards.
AAGCCAGATGAGAGTATGGTTTTATCAGCGCCTTGAACCGCTGGCACCAGCGCAGCTGCAGTCTTGGCAAAGCGGGGAATTATTTAGCGCTATTGTGGGGGATGTTGAAACCTTAAAGGATTTTTATCTGCGGGTAATCGCTCCGCCGCTGGTTGCTTTTTTGATTTTAATTGGAATGCTGCTATTTTTAAAAAGTTTTTCTCACGGCTTGGTGGTGCTGTTGATCAGTGCTTTCGTTCTTGTTGGAATACTTTTGCCGATGGCAGTGCGTCATATCAATAGAAACTGCGGTCATGAACTGGTAGCTGCCAGAACGGAATTAAAAGCCTGTCTTGTGGATACCGTCAATGGGATGGCTGAATTGGCTGCTTTTGACCGCAAACAGCAGCAATTGGAGGCCATCCGCCAATTGAATGGCAAAGTGCTGGGCTTTCAGGGGCGTGTTGCCACAGTCAACAGCATCAGTGATGCCATGGGGAATCTGATCATGAACGGAACGCTATGGGGGGCCTTATGGCTGGCCATTCCCCTAGTGGGCTCCGGGCAGCTAGAAGGTGTTTATCTGGCTGCTATTGCACTGGGAATTCAAAGCAGCTTTGAAGCGGTTCTGCCGCTGCCTATGGCCATGCATCATTGGCATGAGGGTTTGGCAGCTGCGCGGCGGTTGTTTCAAATCGTTGAAACTCCTGCTCCGCTAAAATCCAGTTCCAGCCTGGCTTTGCCATCTACTGCAGTGGTGACGGTACAACATTTGTCCTTTGAATATGATTCATGGGGAACGGTATTGCAGGATATCTCATTCAGCTTGCCGGTCGGCAAACGGATCGCTATTGTTGGGCCCAGTGGGGCAGGCAAGAGTACCATTGTCAATTTGTTATTACGGTTCTGGGAATTTGAGCGCGGTGCTATCCTCATGGGGGGACAAGATTACCGGAAGTTAGATCCTGAGGCTATCCGGCGGATGTTTAGTGTTGTATCCCAGCAAACCCATATTTTTAATGCAACAGTGCGTGATAACCTGTTGATGGCTCGTCCTAAGGCGAGTGAGCAGGAAGTTGCAAGAGCTGTTCAAGATGCTGCGCTTGATGAGTTTATCAGCTGCCTGCCACAAGGCTTGGATACAGCTGTCGGTCATAATGGTCAGGCGTTGTCAGGCGGACAGCGCCAACGCATCGCGATTGCCCGGGCTTTGCTTAAAAATGCTCCGATTTTGTTGCTGGATGAGCCAACCGTGGGTTTGGATGCAGTAACCGAACAGCAGATTATGCAAGCTGTGCAAAAAATCATGCAAGGCAGAACCACTTTGCTAATTTCTCACAGTCTTACAGGGTTGGAAAGCATGGATGAAATTTTAGTGCTTGATCAAGGATTGATTGTTGAACGAGGCACTTTTACTGAGCTGATGAATCAGCAGGGTTTGTTTGCCCAATTGAGACAATTCCAAAAAGTCTAGTGCTGCCACTTAGGACTAAGGTTTCATTTTGCCCTGGATTGACTTGACCTCTGGTAAATATATGATAAGGTATATAGTAGGTATAGGTTGGAGGGAGAGTAAATGGCAGAGTATTTGTATGAAGTTGATAAAGATTGTGCACTTTGCGGCAAATCCTTTCGTGTGACTAAGGTACGCTCTCGCTTAATAAAAATTAAGCAAGATACGGATTTTTGTACCTATTATAAAGATGTTAATCCTTATTATTACTCGATCTGGGCGTGCCCTCATTGCGGTTATGCCGCGCCGGATACTCACTTTGATGAAATCCATTCGGCAGCAAAGGATAAACTGACTAAATTCCTGACAGAGCGGAAGGTCAATGTAAATTTTTGCGGCACAAGAACACGCGATCAGGCCATAGCTACTTATAAACTGGCTATTTTTTACAACGAGCTGCTGGAAGTTGCCGCAAGTAAAATAGGCGGGCTTTATCTCAAATTAGCGTGGTTATACCGGGAAGGCGAGCAGCAAGAACAGGAACAGGCAGCTTTAGCCAAAGCGGTTGAGTATTATGAGAAAGCTTTGTTTCGTGAACGTCTGCCGCTTGGCAATATGACTGAAGTAACCTTGACTTATTTAGTGGGTGATTTGTTCAAACGTTCGGGTAATACCGATAAAGCCATCCCCTATTTCAATAAAATTATTTCCAGTCAGCAAGCCAAGATGGAGCGCAATATCTATAATCTGGCCAGGGAAGTGTGGCAGGAAATTCGCGATGCGCGGAAACAAACTGCTGCCGACGAAGTTGCCGAATAGCACGAAAACCCGATACCGTGGTATCGGGTTTTGTTGAGATTTTCATTCATTATCATAGAAGGTGATCAAAATGATCAATATACCCGTTGATCTACCCGCAAGTTTTAGCAATAATATTAGTTTTGCTAATTTAGAAGCCAAAGTTGCTGACTTATCGCCAGCAATGAATATTATCAAAGAGACCTGGGATGCCCAAACCTTTGCTAATTTAGAGAAGGGTGTGGTGATTGTTCCTGACCAAGTCATGAATCAATCGTTAGCAGCAGCTATTGCCGAGCAGGATCAAGTTACGGAGCTGACGGTGCAATCGCTTGGGGATGGCAAACTGAAAATTACAGCCCTTACCAAGAAAGCCGGGCATTTAGTTCTGACTTGCAAGATTGAACAATTTCAGCATGACAGCCAGCATTCGGTCATGCGGCTAAAAGTGCTGGACAAAAAGCTGCCTGACAAACCCATGCTATCCTGGATTTTTTCGAAGGTCAGCCTGGCCATGGCCACTAAATTCGCCGGCAATGTCAATACCATACCCGGGATGGTGGTTGAACTCAAAGGCAATTCTGTTACTGTCGACTTTCATCAGGCGCTCTATCAATCTCGCTTTGGCGGTGCTGAGTTGTTTGGCTATAAACCCTTGGATGTCCTGATCATTCGTGAGGCTATTCCTCAGCAAGGGGCGATCGCATTTACTACGGCGCTCGATACGCCGGACAAAGTGAAGGATATGCTGCGAAATCTCTTTGAATAGAGCATGATAATTAATAAATAATTAACACGAAAAATATCCCTAGCAATAGGGATATTTTGGTTTATAGAGAAATATTATCCTATAACGCAATTTAAGGAGGTAAATCCTATGACTAAGAAAATCCTTTTGTTAACCGGTGATTGTGCAGAAGATTATGAGGTTAAAGTTCCTCAGCAAGCCCTAACCATGCTGGGCTATCAGGTTGATGTTGCGGCACCAAACAAAAAGGCAGGCGATATGCTGCAATTGGTCGTCCATGATTTTACCAACCTTGATACGTATATCGAATTGACCGGTCACCGTATTCCGGTGGATATTCCTGCTTGTGAAGTGAAGGCTGAAGAGTATGTGGGGCTAGTTGTCCCAGGCGGACGCGCACCGGAATATATTCGCATGTATGATGAAGTCATTCAGCTTGTGCAGGACTTCTTTGCAGCAGGGAAGCCAGTTGCAGCCATTTGTCATGGCACGCAGCTCTTAGCACCGGCTGATGTATTAACCGGGCGCACGGTGACATCCTATCCGGCTTGTGCCGCTGAGTGCCGAATTGCCGGTGCCGAATGGCAGAATCAGGCCGTCGTGGTGAGTGGTAATTTGGTCACAGCCCAGGCTTGGCCTAATCATCCTGAGTGGCTGCGTGCTTTTGTCGAGTTGCTGGGTGCAAAAATTAGTATTTAAACATGTTATAATAAAAAAAATGAGACCTGCTGACGCGGGTCTCATTTCGTTATAGTATAGTGGCGGATTTATTCCTCAGTGTAGGCAGAAACAATTTCGCCGAAATACAGGGTATGGTAATCACCGGTGCCGTATTTTTTTGTGTTAATTTCTGTTTCTAAATTTTCACTGGTCATGGCTTGCTTATAAAGCACTTTGCACTCAAAATGCAAGCCGCAGCCAGCAATTGCAGGGGTTGAAACCTTTTGACCAGGCAGTGTGCTTAGACCAGCTGCCGCCATTTTGTCCATATCCCGGCCGGATTTTGTACCGCACAGGGCAAGTGCCTGCTGCATATCGTTTAACGGAATGCTGACAGTAAATTCACCGCTTTTTTCGATCAATTGGTAGGTATGGCGGGACGGCCTTACCATGGCCATAAATACGGGTTTAGCCCAGACAAAGCCAATCGATCCCCAGGCAATGGTCATGGTGTTGACTTGGCCATCTGCGGCTGTAGTCAGAAATGCTCCTTTGCTTAAGACCTCAATGGCTTTATCGGCATATTCAAGATAATTGACTTCTTTCATCATGGATGAGCCTCCTAGTACAATTTTCCTATTCACTATTATACTCTATTTAGAGTGGCTATGCACAGTCGAGGCGCTTCAAGCGCAAAAAATCCCCTACCGTGCCATAGGCCGTGCAGGGGATTGGTTTAGCTGTTTTTCCGCTGGAATTCCAGCATGAAATCACGCAGGGCTTGACAGCCTTCCAGGGTCATTGCATTGTAAATGGATGCACGCAAGCCGCCAACTGAACGATGGCCTTTTAAGCCGCCCAGACCTGCTTTGGTGGCTTCAGCAACAAAAGCTTTTTCAAGATCCTCATTAGGCAGGCGGAAGGTGATATTCATAATGGAACGGCTGCCTTGTTCGGCATGACCTTGATAGTAACCGCCGCTTTGATCAATGGCATCATAGATGAGCTTGGCTTTTTCAGCATTGTGTTTGCCGATGCCGGCCAGGCCGCCTTTGGCTTTGATCCAGCGCAGAACCAGGTTAATCATATACACGCCAAAAGAGGGCGGAGTGTTGTAGAGTGAATCATTCTTGGCATGGGTTTCATAACGAAGCATGGTTGGAATGGTTTTCGGGTTATTCTCCAGTAAATCTTTACGGATAATGACAACCGTTACGCCGGAAGGACCTAAGTTCTTTTGCGCACCTGCATAAATCAACGCAAATTTGGATGCGTCAAAAGGGCGGCAGAGAATGTCGGAAGACATATCGGCAATCAGCGGAATATCGCCAAAGGATGGGAATTCAGCCCATTGAGTACCGAAAATGGTATTGTTCGAAGTAATATGTACGTATGCCGGATTGCTGCTTAAATTGATTTCATCCAGGTTTGGAACCCGCTTATAGTTGGTTTCAGCGGTAGTGGCTGCAACATGTGTTTCGCCAATCAGTTTGGCTTCTTTGAGTGCTTTTTCTGACCAGGCGCCGCTTAATACATAATCGGCAGTTTTGCCAGGTGTCAAGAAATTCATTGGAATCATAGCGAACTGAAGGCTTGCGCCGCCTTGCAGGAACAGAACCCGGTAATCATCGCCCAGTCCCAGCAGTTCTTTTAGATTGGCTTCAGCCTCAGCATTGACTTCTTCATAAGGTTTGGAGCGGTGGCTGATTTCAAGAATGGACATCCCTGTATCGTTAAAGTTTAGTAATTCGGCTTGAGCTTGTTCTAATACTTCGAGGGGTAAAGCGGCAGGACCGGCGTTGAAATTATAAATACGCTTTGTCAAGGTGATACCTCCCTGTGTGAAATTTATGACTTGTGTTATATTCTAACCGTAGTTTTTCCAATACGCAACAGAAAAATTGATTAAAATTCATATTTTATTCCACAAATGTTTTTTCTAAATACACACTTGACTTTTGAATGCGGATAAAATATAATCAAAAACAAGTCAAATGAATATTCGCCAACGCAAGTGTAATGTATTTAGAGTTGGCAACACGATGAATGGGAAGCTTTTTGCTTAGTTCTACAGAGAGCCGGCGGTTGGTGCAAGCCGGTGAATGAAGTAATTGGTTCCGCCCTGGAGTGGCAAATGATGAATTTTGCCGGGTGCCGCCCGATACAGCGGTCTAGAGTTGGCCGAAAGGCACAAACTGGGTGGCAACGCGGGATAGACAGTCTCGCCCCAATATTGGGGCGGGGCTTTTTTATTTTCCAATCAGAGAATCAATTGAGATTTAACTGTAAAGTACTGAGGTACTTGAGGGTGCAAACAAACGAATTCATGATATTTTTAAAAAACTAAGGAGAGTGTTCAAGTATGAAAATTTTAGTTTGTGATGGCGTTTCGGAACAAGGCGTTGAGATTCTTAGCAAAGAGTTTACTGTTGATGTCAAGAAAAAGCTGGCTCCTGAAGAACTGCTGGCTATTATTCCTGAATATGATGCACTGGTTGTACGCAGTGAAACCAAAGTAACCAAAGCTGTTCTGCAGGTCGCTGAGAAGCTAAAAGCAATTGGCCGGGCTGGTGTTGGTGTTGATAACATTGACGTTGAAGCTGCCACTCAAAAAGGCGTGGTAGTATTAAATGCTCCTGAAGGCAATACCATTGCAGCGACAGAGCATACAGTGGCTATGATGCTCTCCTTAGCACGCAATATCCCTGATGCTCACGCTTCGATGAAGAATCGTGAATGGAAACGCAGCAAATATATGGGTGTTGAGATGCGCGGCAAAACGCTGGGGGTTATCGGTTTAGGCCGTATCGGCAGCGGTGTAGCCAAACGTGCGATTGCCATGGAAATGAAAGTCATTGGCTATGATCCTTATATCAACGCCGAACATGCTAAAAATTTAGGCATTGAGTTGGCGGAAGTTGCTGAAATCTTTGCTCAGGCTGATTTTATTACTTTCCATATGCCTCTGACACCACAAACGAAATATATGGTTAATAAGGAAGCTTTTGCTAAAATGAAGCCTGGCGTACGGTTAATCAATTGTGCCCGCGGCGGTATCATTGATGAGATTGCATTAGCTGAAGCTTTGCAAAACGGCGTTGTAGCCGGCGCAGCCATCGATGTATTTGAAAAAGAGCCAATCGATCCTGAGAATCCATTACTGGGTCTTGAAAATATTGTACTGACACCTCATTTGGGAGCCTCAACAGCAGAAGCTCAGGTTGGTGTGGCTGTTGACGTTGCCTATGGAATTATTGCTGCATTGCGCGGTGAGCCTGTCACAACGGCTGTGAATATGGCACCAGTGGCTCCGCATGTGCTCAAACTGATCAAACCATACTTCAATTTGGCTGAACGGATGGGCTGCACTGCAGTTAATCTGGCAGATGGTCCGATTACCAGCATTGATGTTGAATACAATGGCGAAATTACCGAAGTTGATACCAAAATGCTGACAACCGCGGTGCTGAAAGGCATTCTGAATCCGATCCTCCAGGAGGCAGTTAACTATGTGAATGCGCCTGGTCTAGCTAAAGCGCGCAACATTAAAGTAAAAGAAGTTAAAAATAAAGAGGCTGCTAATTTTGCCAATCTGCTCACAGTACGGATTGCAACAGCTAAAGGCCAGCATTTAGTGCAAGGTACGCTGTTTGGCGAAGAAGAGCGCATTGTTACCATTGACGGCCATCGTGTGGACGTAGACCCACGGGCTCGGATTCTGATTTGCCCGCATACTAACCGTCCTGGAATCATCGGTAAAGTGGGGACCATGATGGGGGAATACGGAATCAATATCTCTGGCATGCAGGTTGGCAAGACGGATATTTCCGGCACCAACATTATGGTATTGGCTATTGATAATGATATCCCAGCCGATGTTTTAGAGAAAGTTACTGCAATTGATGGCATCTATGGTGCTAAACTGATTAATTTTAATGCAATCTAAGGAGGCCCGCTCATGGCAGTTTTAAAACCGTTTCGTGGACTGCGGCCAGTCGCAGCATTAGCACAGCAGGTGGTTTCACCTCCCTATGATGTGCTGGATTCTGAGGAGGCCCGCAAAATAACCGCTGATAATCCATACAGTTTTCTCCGTGTTACCAAAGCTGAAGTGGATTTACCGGCTGCAGTGGATGTGCATTCACCGGAGGTTTATGCGCAGGCACGGCAGACCTTGCAACAATTCATTGCTGATAAAATTCTGGTGCAGGATGAACAAGCTTGTTTCTATATTTATAAGCAAAAAATGGGAAATCATGTTCAGGTGGGCTTGGTTGCTGCTGCATCGGTTGAAGAGTATCAGCAGAACATCATTAAAAAGCATGAACTGACCAGGCCGGATAAGGAACAAGACCGGGTTGATCATATCACTGCAACTGAGGCTCAAACGGGTGCCGTTTTCCTGACCTATAAGGCTGATTTGACTGTAAATGCGCTGATTGAGCAATGCATGAATCAGGCACCTGTCTATGACTTCAAAACCGAAGATGGCATTAGCCACACCTTATATGTGGTTGCTGATGACAGCCAGATTTCGGCTATCCAAGCTGCCTTTGCAAAAATTAACTTCCTATATATAGCGGATGGACATCACCGGTCAGCGGCAGCTGGACGGGTTGCTGAACAATGCAAACAACAAAATCCCAACCACACTGGTTTGGAAGAGTACAATACTTTCTTAACCGTGATCTTCCCTCACGACATGATGTATATCATGGATTATAACCGGGTTGTAACCGATCTGAACGGCTTGTCCCCAAATGAGTTTATTCAGAAGGTTGCCGAGAAGTTTGACATTACCGAAAATCCGTCCGGAGCCGTAAAGCCAGAGAGTTTGCATGATTTCGGGATGTATTTGCAGGGTACTTGGTATAAGCTGACGGCGAAACAAGGTTCTTTTAATGCTGAACATCCAGTTGAAGTGCTTGATGTCAGTGTATTGCAGAACAATCTTTTAAGCCCTATTCTAGACATTCAAGATCCTCGCACTGATAAACGGATTAACTTTGTAGGCGGTATCCGCGGTATGACCGAACTGGAGCGCCTGGTGAACAGCGGGAAATATGCGGCAGCATTTTCGCTTTATGCAACATCGATCACCCAATTGATGGATATTGCTGATGCCGGGCAGATCATGCCGCCAAAGTCGACCTGGTTTGAGCCAAAATTACGCGATGCCATGGTTGTCCATTTAACTCCGGTAATCAAATAATAACCAGCAATAAAGAGTAGTCACTTTGACTACTCTTTATTCATTAATAAAACGTTTAAATATTATTGCAAAAGGATTCGCTTTGGCAGGATTTGCCGGTCAGCGGCAATAAATATACAAGTACTGAATAGGAGGGAACGATATGGAAAAAAGACGATTAGGCAGAACAGGATTGGAAGTCACCGCAATTAGCTTTGGGGCTTTACCCATTCAACGCCACACCATGGCTGATGCTGCCCCAGTGCTTACGGCTGCACTGGATGCCGGGATTAATTTTATTGATACCGCAAGAGCTTATTCGGATAGTGAAGAAAAAATCGGGCAGCATATTGCCGCTCGCCGCTCAGAATACTATCTTGCCACAAAAAGCATGGCTAGAGACAAAGCCGGTATGGCCAAAGATATTGATATCAGTTTGGGCCATATGAAAACGGACTACATTGATTTATATCAGATTCATAATATAAAGGCACAGCAGGATTTTGATGCAGTCATGGCTCCGGGCGGGGCATTGGAAGCGCTTCAAGAAGCGCAGCAAGCCGGAAAAATCGGTCATATCGGAGTTACTGGCCATAGTCTGCCGCTCTTGATTGAGGCTGTTAAGACAAATCATTTTAGTACAGTGCAGGTGCCCTTCAACTTTATTGAAACAGGAGCATTAGACGAATTGTTTCCGCTTGCTAAGTCACTTGATGTTGGCCGTATTGTGATGAAGCCTCTGGGGGGTGGTCAGGTTCGCAGTGTTGATTTAGCCCTCAGATTCCTGTTAGAGCATGATATCTCAGCAGCCATTCCCGGGATGGATAAAGTGGAACAGATCGCACAGAATATTGCACCAGCTCAGCGGTTTCAGCCATTAACGGCTGAAGAAAAATTAATTTTGAAAGCTGAGGCGGAGCAGATCGGGCCAAATTTCTGCCGACGCTGTGGTTATTGTCTGCCGTGCGTAGCAGGAATTGATATCCCAACCATGTTTATTTTTCACTTACAATATGCATGCTATGGGTTAGAAGACGCTATACCTAAACGTTATGCAGCTTTGCAGGCAAAAGCTTCTGCTTGTATCGAATGTGGAGCTTGTGAAGCGCGATGTCCTTACGATTTACCAATTAGAGACCGTCTGAAGCAGGTGGCTCGGGATTTGGGGTAGGCTGGGCAGTTGAATCAAGAGGCAGCGTATTTGCATCAATGCGAACTTTTAGGCCTCCGGTCACTGGTGCCAAAAGGTTGAAAACAAAGGTATAAATCAGCCCGGCGATACCAGATGCAAGACCCACGACAAAACCAAAAAAAGTGCCGCCTAAAAGTCCAACCACTTCTTTTTCCAGCAGTCCGATCACAATACCACCCAAGCCGCCGGCACATACTCCACCTGCGAATAACAGGAGGAACACTGGTAAATAGGACAAGCGTGTGATGGTGTAATTATACATAACCTTCACTCCTTCGTTTTTTACAGCTCTTCAAACCAAGAATCCAAGGAGGAAATACTTATGGCAGAAACGATTTATGATATTGCAGTCATTGGCGGTGGGCCAGCCGGTTTATCAGCAACCTTGACCGGTAAAATCAGAAACAAAAATATCGTACTATTTGAGCATATGGACTTTAGCTTAAAATTGCAGAAAGCTCATTTGGTCGATAATTATGTAGGACTTCCCCAGGTAACCGGAAAAGGGCTGATGCAGCAGATGTCTGCCCATTGTCTGGCGCATGAGCCTGTAGTGATTAAAGAAAAGGTTGTGAATATTTTTCCAGGGGATGAGGGTTTTACTGTAGCTACGCCTAAAGATGTTTATCAGGCCAAGGCCGTTATTATTGCCAGCGGCGTTGTTGCAACAGCGCTGTTCACTGGAGAAAAGAATCTGCTGGGCCGTGGTGTCAGCTATTGTGCAACTTGTGATGGGATGTTTTATAAGGATAAGGATGTTGCTGTCATCTCATACAGCACAGAAGGCGAGCATGAGGCTAACTATCTCAGCGAATTATGCCGCAATGTCTATTATCTGCCACAGTACAAAAGCGAGCTTGGCAGCATGCGCTCAGGCATTGAGATTATGCAGGCTAAGCCCAAGAGTATCGAGGGTGACAGTCAGGTCGAGAAGCTGATTACCGATCAAGGCGAAATCAAAGTTCATGGAGTTTTTATTATCAGACAGTCCGATCCGGTCGAAAACGTGCTGCCAGGATTGGAACTGGATGGCGAGGTCATTAAGGTCAACCGCGACATGTCAACCAGTATCCCAGGCGTTTTTGCCGCCGGTGACTGCACCGGTAAACCCTGGCAGATTGCCAAGGCCACGGGTGAAGGTTTGGTAGCTGTCTTGAGTGCGATCAGTTATATCGAAAAAGCTGGACAGAAATAACTAGGCTTTGCTAAAGATGAGTTTGATTAAGAACCATAATGTTGCATAACCGAAGACCGGGAACAAGATATTAATGAGATTAGCGAAGCCAACTTGGCTGAAGATGAGGCTGAGTCCTATCACAATAAATACGCAGTACTGAAATTTTAGGCTGCTGGCAGCCGCTAGTTTTGAAGCACAGCCATAGAGGCTGGCTAACGCTGTGGTAAACATGGCGATAATGAACATGGCGGTATAGATATTGCCGCTAATGCAGTGCTGAATGCTGGATATGTAGAGCATGGGAATTTCTTCAGTCATAATACTGGGGTAATGCAGCATCACGGCTATGGACACCATACAGCCCAGTGCTGCCAGAATGATTCCCCCCAGGATGCTGCCCAGCTGCCGTGAGAAGCGGCTGTGGGTTGCGGCACCTAAAGGAGCCAGGACGGTGGTTCCCATAACTAGATTGTAGGAAACATACAGTAAGCTTGACAGCAGCCAATGCGGTGCCGGGAATGAGGCGTGGTCAGCAGGAATATTTAAAAAATCAAATTGGAAATCGTGATAAGCCAGTGAATAGATACTGGTTCCCACGATGGCAATGGCCAATATTGGCGTTGTGATCATGTTGGCTGTGGTGATACCGGCAACGCCGCGTAAGGCAATGGCTGTAACTAAAATGGCCAGCAGAATAATGCCGGCAATAAACGGAAGGTCAAAGCTATCGCGGAAAACAGTTCCTGCACCGGCCAGCATAATGGTAAGAACACTGAATAAAAAAGTGGCAATAATGATATCCAGCAAGAGGCCTACTTTCTTACCGCATACGTAATAAAGCAGTTGGTGATAGCCTGTGGCTTTTAATCGAAAGCCGAGCTCAAGCACCCGGCTGCCTAACCAGGCAAAAAGGGCGCCAGCCAAAGCCACTCCAACCAGGCCGATGCCGCCATAAACGACAAAAAACTGAAGCAATTCCTGACCTGAGGCAAACCCTGCACCGATAATAGTTCCGGCAAAGGTTGTCGCGACTCTGGCAGTGGCTAGAACGGAACGACCGCGCATGACATCACTCCTTTTGCTTCGCGTCTCACTTATAAAATGTATGCAGAACATTCATGAATTCTTACTGAATTTTTTTAGGTGACAATTCAATCATAATCGCAAGTTAAGAAAATCCTTTCAATGAATACATAACATTCTTGAGAGGATTTTTTCCTTATTGAGTAGAATATGTAAATCTTGTAATAGAACTCTATCATTGCCTCTAGGATCAATAAGAATTTATTCCTAAACATAGCATTTAGTGGCAGGGAATTTGCTAAAAAGTGGCGAATTGGTGTAGTCACATTTTTTATTTTTCTTGATTAGGGCTTTATTAGACCTTATGGGTTAACAGAGCTTGTGTCGTAGTATTCATGATAAAATTGATCATTTTCTTATTAAGATTTAAATAGATGCGTGCAGCCAGGGGTTAATTCCGGAATTAAATTAAGGCTTGGCAGGAGTATGTTTTTTATTTATAGAAAGGAGGCCAGCCATATGGATCGCAATACTTTAGCCCGGATTGCTGCCGTTATCCAATCAAGTCCAGTTCAGGGCTGGCTGGTTATTGACCGGGATTTTAACGTGGTGCATGCCAACGAAGCATATTGCCAGTTGTGGAAACTTAACAGTGAAGAAGTGATCGGCCAATATATTTTAGATTTGCTGTTTAAAGGTAAGAAACAGGATGAACGCGGCCGCTATGTTGGGCCGTTGATCGAAACCATGGATACAGGCCGTGAAATCTCTCTGATGGAGGTTTGCGTAACCAATAATTATGAGGCCAATATCTGGTGTTTAGCCAACACTTACTTATTGCATGACGCTGAAGGCCGAGTCGAATATGCGGTTGGTACGTATTTGCCGATTGATAAATTTAAAGTGATTGAAAGGCGTCTGGACAGCATCAATTTAGACATTATTAAAGCTTTCTGTAAAGCCATCGGCGTTCGTGATGCTTATACCAAACAGCATAGTGAGTCAGTTGCCTACTTGATGGTCGAGCTGGCCGAATATATGAATTTATCTCCAGATGAAGTGACCAAAGCTTATCTTGCCGGAATTGTGCATGATGTTGGCAAGATTGGTGTACCAGAAAAAATTCTTGGTAAGCCAGGGCGATTATCGGATGAAGAATTTGAAATTATCAAGTGTCATCCGGTGAAAGGCTCAGAAATACTGGCTGAGATCGATGGGTTGGGCACTGTCACCAATATTGTCCGGCATCACCATGAGCGTTATGATGGACTGGGTTATCCAGAGGGTTTAATGGGTGAGTCGATTCCCTTTTTAAGCCGGATGCTCTCCATTTGTGATGCGTTTGATGCAATGACCAGCAAACGGTGCTATCGCGATCCATATACGACCCAGCAGGCCTTGGCTGAAATTCGGCGCTGTGCCGGGCTGCAGTTTGACCCTCATATCAGTGAAAGTTTTATCCATTATATGCAAGGCCAGTTTGAGCAGTCTTAGCCTTTCTGTTACCTATAGAACTCCTTCTGCTGCAGAAGGGGTTCTATATTAGTAGGAAGCCTGCTGTCTTCTTCCATAAACGCCTGTTTCACCAAAGTTTGACAGTAGTTTCGCTACTATATATAATTGAATAGAAGAGTATACCATTTTCTGAACAGTAAATAATAGTAAGAGTCCAGATTTTTTTGTAATAACTAAACGTTAACATATACCCGCTTGCCATACAGGCGGTAGTTTTTTTGGGGGTTTGGATTATGCTTGATATTAGATTTGTCCGGGATAACCCGGAAAGAGTTCAACAGGCGTTAGCAGATCGTGGCAATGCCCTAAAGCTAGATGGTTTTTTGTCCCTGGAAAAGGAACGCCGCGAATTACTCAATGAAGTCGAAGGACTCAAGAATAAGCGGAATACAGTCTCGCAGCAAATTAGTTTAATGAAGCGGAATAAAGAAAATGCCGATCATTTAGTTGCTGAAATGCGCGAAGTGGGTGACCGGATTGGTCAGCTGGATGCACGCGTGAAGGAAGTTGAAGCAGCACTTAACGATATCATCCTGGGTATTCCTAATATTCCAAATGAGTCGGTACCGTTGGGGCGGGATGAAAATGACAATCCTGAAATACGCCGCTGGGGTGAGCCGCGTGCGTTTTCGCAAGAACCGCTGCCTCATTGGGAGATCGGTGAAAAACTAGGAATTCTTGATTTTGAGCGCGGCGGGAAAGTAACTGGTACCCGTTTTACTTTCTACCGCGGTCTTGGCGCCAGACTGGAAAGAGCACTGATTAATTTCATGCTGGATTTACATACTGGTGAACATGGCTATACCGAGTTTTTCCCGCCCTTTATCGCAAACAAGGACAGCATGACTGGAACGGGACAATTGCCTAAGTTTGCGGATGATATGTTTAAACTGGAAGGTTTGGACTACTATCTGATTCCAACTGCTGAAGTGCCAATTACCAATTTGCATCGCGGTGAAATTCTGGATGCGAAGGATTTACCTTATTACTATACCGCTTACAGTGCTTGTTTCCGGGCTGAAGCTGGTGCAGCCGGCCGTGATACCCGCGGACTCATCAGACAGCATCAGTTTAACAAGGTTGAAATGGTGAAGTTTAGTTTGCCGGAAGAATCCTATCATGAACTGGAGAAACTCACGAATAATGCTGAGCGCGTTCTGCAGCTGTTAGGATTACCCTATCGAGTAATTTTGCTTTGCACTGGTGATATGGGCTTTGCTTCGGCGAAAACTTATGATATCGAAGTATGGCTGCCTAGCTTTAGTAAATACCGGGAGATTTCCTCCTGCTCGAATTTTGAGGATTTCCAGGCACGCCGGGCTGATATTAAATTTCGCCGGGAGCCAAAAGCTAAACCGGAGTTTGTGCATACATTGAATGGATCCGGACTTGCGGTTGGCCGAACAGTCTCCGCCATCTTGGAAAACTATCAGCAAGCCGACGGCTCAGTGATTGTGCCTGAAGTTTTACGCCGCTATATGGGCGTGGATATCATTACCAAAGCCTAGTATTTAGCTATGAATATGAAATCTCTACCAACTCATTGTTGGTAGAGATTTTTTGTTTCTTTGCGCAATATACTTAGTTAAGATCAATCCCGTGTCTTAGCAGAACATTTGAAATAAGGAGCAGCGCGATGAATGTTAAACAAATAATGAGCGGGCTTGCTTTTTTGCTGGCAGTGCCTGCAAGCGGAGCAGCCATGCATATCGCCGAAGGATTTTTACCGTTAGAGCAAGCGGCAGTGTGGTTCGTCGGCAGCTTACCGGTAGTCGTTTACGGCGCCCGCAAAATGACTATCGATTTGCAGCGATATCCTGAGCGTAAGCTTCTGCTTGGATTGGCGGCAGCCTTTCTCTTTATTCTATCCTCAATTAAAATCCCTTCAGTAAGCGGCTCAAGCTCACATGCAACTGGAATCGGGCTCATGGCCATTCTCTTCGGTCCGTCAGTTACCAGTACGCTAACCGGTATTGTCATTGCCTTTCAGGCCTTGTTATTGGCACATGGCGGCCTGACCACCTGGGGGGCCAATGTGTTTTCTATGGGCGTTATCGGGGCATTTTCATCCTGGGGGTTCTTTAAACTGATTCGGATGTTGCGGATTTCTGATCCAATTGCTGTTTTTTTTGCAGCAGCATTGGGGGATTTGGTGACTTACGGGATTGCTGCCGGCCAATTAGCTTGGGCTGTTCCCGATCCGGCTGGGGGGATGAGTGGAGCCTACAGCAAATTCTTGGCTGTGTTTGCGGTTACGCAATTGCCCTTAGCCATTCTCGAAGGTCTGCTTAGTGTGGCAATTTATAAGATGATTCAGCGAACTATCCGTCAGGGATTGATGCATTGGCCTGGGCGTTGAGCAGAACGCTGGCAAGATAGGAGGCAGCCATGCTGTATTTAGATTATGTCGCCTATAATAATAAGCTTGTACGGGTAAGCATTCAGGAGAAACTTCTATTGGGTGGCGGATGTCTGCTGTTAGCGTTGTTTTTCCCGCAGCCCCAGGTTCTAAGCGCTATTATCCTGCTTATGCATATGATCATGCTTGGAGCCGGAGTTCCTGTCCGCTTCTTACTTCACTTATGGCTTGCGCCATTGGGCTTTGTCTTATTAAGTCTGGTAAGCATTGTTTTAGACTGGGGCAGTCAGCCCTGGGCTGATCAGGCCAATATCAAGATCGCTCACTATTATATTTGGCTGGCACCTCATGGGCTGAGTGTAGCTTCGAAGTTATTCATGCGCTGTGCAGCGGGAACGTCGTGTTTGTTTATGATTGCTACAACCACACCGATTGTCCATATTGCAGCCTTTATGGCCAGATTACGCTGGCTTCACAGCAGCATGGAAATTGTATTACTAACTTACCGGTTTATTTTTATTTTGCTGGAGACGGCAGGCAGGATGCTTGATGCGCAGCAATCGCGATTGGGTTACGCCAATCGCCGGCAATCGCTCCAGAGCTTCGCAGCATTGACCGCTAATCTTGGCGGAAAATCGTTGAACCGGGCAAGTCAGCTCTCAATTGCTTTGCAGGCTCGCAATTACCAGGGAAGATTGTTCGCTTACTTGCCTTCGCAAGTCCCGAAATGGTGGCGAGTCGTCTTGATCATTGGTCTGTTGGCCGGTATTTTTTTTATCACCAGGCTCTAGGATCAAATTAGGTGTTTATGGCTGCAGAAAGGAGTGTGGCATGAATCAGACGGCTTGCATTACTCTTGAGAACGTAACGTTCGCTTATCCAAACGGCAAAAAGGCATTAAACAACCTCAATTTCATCATTCCGCGTGGGGCTAGAGCCGCGTTTATCGGTCCGAACGGGGCTGGGAAATCGACGCTGTTTCAACATCTTAATGCGCTTCTGCGGCCAGTATCCGGGCGATTGCTGCTTAATGGTCAGCCTTATCAATATTCACGAGCCGGCGTAGCAAAATTAAGGCAGTCGGTAGGCTTAGTATTTCAAGATCCGGATAATCAATTGTTCGCTGACACGGTGTTTAATGATGTCCTTTTTGGTCCATTAAATTTGGGATTAGCCGGCTCGAAAGCCAAACAGCAGGCTGAGGCTGCTCTTAATGCCGTAAAAATGACAAAATTTAGCAATATGCCGATCCATATGTTAAGTTATGGTCAAAAAAAACGAGTGGCTATTGCTGGGGTTTTGTCGATGAATCCGTCCGTATTGCTGCTCGATGAGCCCAGTGCCGGGCTGGATTGTTCCGGGGTACAGGATCTTAACGAAATTATGGATGCCTTATCGGCAGCCGGTACAACACTGATTGTTTCAACCCATGATATAGACTGGGTTTGGCAATGGGCTGACTGCGTATATGTCCTGGTGGCCGGACAGTTAACAGCGGCTGGGCCGGTTGAAAAAATTTTAACAAAACCCTATACCGATCATCAGTGGTTTGCCAATCCGATTATCGGTCAACTGTATACCCAGGTCATTCGCCCTGCAAGCAGGAGGTCTGTACTGCCAAGAACGGTTGAGCAGCTTATTGCTTTATTGCAGAAGTAATTAGGGTGAAGTCTCCGCAAAAAAAGTACGCCGGCATTTTGCCGGCGTATTCTTGATTTCAGATGGGGGTGGGGAAAGCTTTGTTAGCGGGATTGACTATTGAGCTGATAGTTTTCTTGCAAGGATTGCTCCCAGGACAGAGGACGTTCACTCACAATGGGGATAGCAGTGCCAAGCGGCAGATCATAAGCTTCTTGACCATGTTCGCTAATATCCAGTCCGGAACTTTCTTCTGTTGATTCGCTTCGAATCGCCATAAACATGCTCATTACTTTTATGATGATAAACGTAGCAAGTCCACTGAAGGCTGCAGCTGCAAGAACACCGATGATTTGTGGCTGCAGTAAAGCAGCATTGCCATAGAATAAGCCATCAGCACCAGCACTGTTAATGCTGGTTGTTGCGAATAAGCCAGTAGCAATTGCGCCCCAAATGCCACCGACACCATGAATGCCAAAGGCATCCAGTGAGTCATCATAACCAAATTTCACTTTTATTACAGCTACTGAGAAGTAGCAAATAAACCCTGATATCAAGCCAATTAATAGGGCGGAAGCTGCAGTGACAAATCCGGCAGCCGGGGTAATGGCAACCAACCCAGCAACGGCACCGCTTATCAAACCAAGCAGAGAAGGTTTGCCGCCATGGAAATATTCAACAATAATCCAAGAAGCTGCACCGGCTGCTGCGGCTAAATGAGTGACCAGGAAAGCACTTGCCGCCAATGAATTGGCCGCTAGTGCACTGCCGCTATTGAAACCAAACCAGCCAAACCAAAGCATGGCCGCACCGAGCACTGCCATTGGTAAATGATGTGGGCGAGCCTGTTTCTTGCGTTTTCCCAGCATGATGCAGGCCACTAGGCCGGCTACGCCAGAGCTGATATGAACCACCGTTCCGCCAGCAAAATCAAGAGCACCCAATTCACGCAGCCAACCGCCAACGCCCCATACCCAATGGGCGAGCGGATTATAGACCAGCGTACTCCAAAGCAGGGTAAAGAGAACGAAAGCCGGAAAACGCATCCGTTCAACCACTGAGCCGGAAATCAGCGCAGGAGTAATAACGGCAAACATCATTTGGAAAACGACAAAAGCAATGTGGGGAATGGTTGGAGCATAGCTATCGTTAATATCAAGTCCCACTCCGTTTAAGCCTAACATGCTCAGATCACCAATGAGGCCGTTCTGATCAGGACCAAACGCTAAGCTGTAGCCAATTAAGGCCCACTCGATTGAGATGACTGCCAATACAACTAAGACTTGAGTCAGTGTGTTTAAAACATTTTTTTGGCCGACCATCCCGCCGTAAAAAAATGCGACACCTGGGATCATAAACATAACGAGAGCGGCAGACATGAGGACAAAGGTCGTATCGCCTGCGTTTAGATTTGCTAATTGTTCCATTGTTTTGAAATCCTCCTGTGATAAAAATGTTAAAAGGCCAAAAAAACAGAAAAAGCCCTCGCTCATTAGCGAAGGCTTCATTGCCTAAAATCAACATATAAACTTAACGAAACTCAGTATAACAGGTGAAATAATAACCTGTCAATACACAAGTAGCGGACAAAAAAAGGAAAAACAAGCACATGTATTTCCGGGAAATACAATTTGCGCTATTTCAAGCAGTTATGTATTTTTCTCAAGAACGTAGGTGCTAGTTTTTTGCTGCCTGAAAAATTTTCTAAAATTTAAGCTATGAAACCTTAAATTTCTAAAAAAATTCTAAAAGTTGGACAATATACTTAATTTATCAAGTTCATCCACAAATTACATACAGCTTGTCATTGCAGCAATACTCTTTATTGATATAGAAGTCTTAGCCAGAGAGGGGGAATGACCGGCAAAAAGTTTTGGTGCGACCATAGTTGACTGAATAGTCATTCGTGGGGTTTCGATAAAAACGGTAAAGGGGAGACGTTTATGAATAGCATTGTTAAGAAAGCAGTTGTTTTTTCCATGATCGGATTGATGCAAGTGGGATTGGGGGCATCAGTAATTGAAGCATCGCCACGGCATAATGACCGGCATAATGACCATCGCTATGAAAGCCGCCAGAAAGATCGTGACGAGAAAATCAGAGAGGAAAGAGCGCGGCATGAGCGCGAAATGCAGCGCCGTCATTCGGAAAGCGAAAGAGAATACCGCGAGCGCCAAGAACGGGAGAAAGAGCATCACGAAGAAGTTATGCGTACTTTGGGCGGGTTAGCCATTTTAGCGGTTATACTAAATAATAACTAGTATGCAAGTGACAAGGTAACTTGCGGAACAAGGATGTTTTTAGCAAGAAAACAAAAATAAGCTGTCCTACATGACCAGTAGGACAGCTTATTTTGCTATTTAATGAAGTTTTTAATTTTATGCATAATTTATTTAATTACTTATTTAAGTTTGTTTTTAATTACAAGTTTTGCTTAAAAAATGCCTTAGTCTGCATTAAAAATACAAAAAGTACACTGTGAAATTACTAACGTAATAAAAAACAAACACTTTATTGCTACTGCTGCGAAATTGTGATAAAATCTAACTAGATTCGATGCATATCGCCGGAATAAAATAAGTAATTTTTCCTATCCTAGTTCAATATGATACTTTTTTTAATTAAAAATTAAACTACTGGAGTGTCTGGGCGGTGGTGCATTCGATTGTCAACGGAGATAATTTTCAGTTGCGGGGTCAATTTAATCAAACATCAAAGTCAGTTCGACTCTGTTTAAGTTGGAATATCATGTTAAGCTGTTGACCGTTCGTGTCAACAGCTTTTTTACCTAAAGGCATGATGTGAAATATTATACAAAGTAGCAAATGGTTACACTATAGAAGGATTGATATAGGCCGACTCTGCTTTACATAGCAAGTCGACGTTTCGGTCGCTAAATTACAAAAGGGAGAGATAATCATGTTGCAGGATTATGGTCATGTTGGGCTGCTGCTAGTTATTGCACTAGTGTTTCCCTTTATCGCGTTAGGAGCGTCTTATGTCATTCAACCGCGTCGTCCCAGTCTTGAGAAATCGCTGCCATACGAGTGTGGGGTTGATACGGTTGGTACGACATGGGTTCGGTTTCGGGCAAGCTATTTTTTGTATGCATTAGTCTTTGTAGTATTTGATATAGAAACTATTTTCTTATATCTTTGGGCAGTAGAATTTCAGCAATTAGGCATGTTTGCTTTTATTGAAATGTTTATATTTTTGAGCATTCTGGTAGTAGGATTGGGCTATGCTTGGAAAAAGGGGGCCTTGGAATGGAAGTAAATCACACTTCAGCAAACGAGCAGCAGTGCGGTGAATTGCTAAAAAAGAACATTCTGCTGACAAGCGTTGAAGTCATGCTGAACTGGGCAAGAAGTAACTCATTATGGCCTTTGTCTTCGGGGCTGGCTTGCTGTTCGATGGAGATGATGGCAACCGCTGCAGCTCGTTTTGATTTATCGCGTTTTGGCTACGAAGTCTTTCGGCCATCGCCCAGACAAGCTGATTTGTTAATTGTAGCAGGTACGTTAACCTGGAAAATGGCGGGTCCGCTCAAACGCCTGTATGAGCAAATGCCTGAGCCTAAATATGTTATCGCAATGGGCAGCTGTGCCAATGCGGGTGGACCGTTTGCTGATTCTTATTCTGTCGTTCCGGGTGTTGATCGTATTTTACCGGTCGACGTTTATATTCCGGGCTGTCCCCCGCGGCCGGAAGCTCTCATTCAGGGCATGCTGGAATTAAAGCGCAAGATCCAAAATCCTGAAGCGGCGAGGATGGATAAGCATGAGTAAACAAATAATAAGCAGTGAGCTGCTGCTTGAATTACAGACACAGTTCTCGCCAGCGGTAGCGATGATTGGCGAAAATAATCAACAAGCGCTACTGGTTGATCTTGAACGGCTGCTTGATGTTCTAACTAGGCTTAAAAATAGTCCGGAATATCAATTTAACCTTTTAAGCAATCTGACAGCAGTCGATTACTTAGAATATTTTGAAGTGGTTTATCATCTTTACTCATTGCCGCTCAAACAGTCTGTTACGGTAAAAACACGCTGTACAAACGACCAGGCGCACGTTCCTTCGGTAACAGCCCTTTGGCCCTCTGCTGACTTTCAGGAACGGGAAGTTTATGACTTGCTGGGGATTGGCTTTACAGGTCATCCCAATCTGCGTCGTATTTTAATGCCTGATGACTTTCCTGAACACCCTTTGCGTAAAGCCTATCAATTTACTCCAAACGGAGAAAAGGGGTGATCCATCTTGCCAAAAACAGAAACTTACACGTTAAATATGGGGCCGCAGCATCCTAGTACTCACGGTGTTTTGCAGGTGGTGCTGGAGTTAGACGGTGAACGGGTTGTACAAGCCATACCGCAAATGGGTTATCTTCATCGGGGAATTGAAAAATTAGCCGAAAGCCGTACTTATGCTCAGTTTCTTCCTTATACAGATCGGTTGGATTATGTTTCATCGATGGGGAATAATTTAGGCTACTGTCAAACCATCGAAAAACTTATGGATATAGCAGTCCCTGAACGTGCCGAATATTTGCGGATTATTATGACTGAACTAAATAGAATTGCCAGTCATTTGATTTTTATGAGCTCGGTTGCCATTGATCTTGGAGCTACAACAGGCATGATGTTTGGGTTTCGTGATCGTGAACGTATTTTGGATTTGTTTGATATGGCTTGCGGAGCAAGGCTGACCTACAGCTATATCCGTATTGGCGGAGTCAAGGAAGATGTTCCTGGGGAATTTATCGATGCAACCCGCCAGTTTTTAGCTGATTTTCCAGCGATGCTGACTGAGCATCATACGTTATTAACTGGCAATGAAATCCTCTATCATCGTTTGAAAAATAGTGGCGTCATTAGCGGCCAGCGGGCGTTGGAGATTGGACTGACCGGGCCGACGCTGCGTGCATCTGGCATTGACTATGATATTCGAAAAGTTGAACCTTATGGATTTTATGACCGCTTTTCATTTACTGTGCCATTAGGCACAACGGGTGATAATTGGGATCGCTATATGGTGCGGATGGAAGAAATGCAGCAAAGCGCTGCCATTGTTGCGCAGGCTTTGGATCAGCTTCCGGAAGGGCCGGTTATGGCTAAGATCCCTAAGGTCTTAAAACCGCCGGCTGGTGATGTTTATCATCGGATCGAAAACCCTCGAGGTGAGCTCGGTTATTACGTAGTCAGCGATGGTTCAACCAAACCTTACCGCATTCATGTACGCAGGCCTTCATTTATTAATCTGCAGGCACTTAATGAGATTTGTCAGGGCACCTTAATTGCCGATGTGGTAGCCGTATTAGCGACATTAGACCCTCTAATGGGCGAAGTCGATTGCTGATTTTAAGGAAGGGGAGTGGGTAAAGCGTGCAAGAAGTAACAGGCCTGTTTAGGATTGCAAGTATCTTGCGGAATATTTTAGGCCAATATTTGCCCAATCCTCAATGGGTAGATATGGTGATTACCTTGATTAATATTGGTGCGATTTTCACCGTCATTTCACTATCTGCCGTCATCTTAGTTTACGCTGAGCGTAAGGTGAGTGCGTATATGCAGATGCGGGTAGGCCCCAATCGGGTTGGGCCTTGGGGAACGCTGCAGACTGTAGCCGATATGATTAAATTAATGTCCAAAGAAGATATTATGCCTGCTGGTGCTGACCGGTGGTTATGGATATTGGCTCCGGTATTATTGTTTATTCCTTCTGCTGCTGTTTATGTTGTATTTCCTTTTGATAATCAAGCTATTTTTGCTGATCTGAATATTGGTATTTTCTATTTTATTGCGGTGTCTTCACAGGCTACTTTGCCATTTCTTATGGCCGGCTGGGCTTCGAACAGTAAATACGCGCTGGTTGGGGGCATGAGGACGGTAGCGCAAATGCTCAGTTATGAAATTCCGTTGGTTTTCTCAATTTTGGGAGTTGTCATGATTGTCGGTTCAATGCGGATGAGTGATATTGTTGCTGCCCAGCAGCAAGTTTGGTTTATTGCCGTTCAGCCGCTGGCTTTTGTCATTTTTTTAATTGCAGCCACAGCTGAAACCAATCGGGCGCCTTTTGATTTGGTTGAAAGCGAGTCAGAATTGGTTGCCGGGCCCTTTACTGAATACAGCGGCATGCGCTGGGCCTTGTTCTTCCTGGCCGAATATGCCAATCTATTCGCGGCTTCGGCTATCGCGGTTACCTTATTTCTTGGCGGCTGGAATGGTCCATGGCTGCCAGGCTGGCTATGGTTTCTTCTAAAAACTGCACTCATGATTTTTGTGTTTATGTGGCTGCGCTGGACTTTTCCCCGCCCGCGGGTGGATCAACTCATGGCTTTTGGCTGGAAAATCCTCCTGCCGTTATCCTTGGTCAATGTTGTTCTTACCGGTATTGGCGTTTACACCGTAAAATATTTCAGTTAGGAGGGTAAGGTATGCAAGGGAAGGGCTTGTTAGCCGGTTTGAAGATTACCTTGAACCGTTTTTTTGGCAAAAAGGTAACCGTTCATTATCCGGAAGAAAAAATACCCATGCCACCGCGCTTTCGAGGCGGCGAATTGGATCTGGCTCATGATAAATGTATTGCCTGTGGCTTGTGTGCTATGGCCTGTCCTAACCGGGTAATTGAATTGACTACCAGGATGGACGAACAGAAGAAACGGCACTTAACTTCCTATGTTTATCATTCAGGACGCTGTCTGTACTGTAACTATTGTATTGAAGTTTGTCCGACTGCTGCAATCTGCTGGGACAAGAACTATGAAAATTCCCGTTATTCCCGGCAGCAATTAGATATTGACTGTTTAGCCATTTCACGAGCGAAATCGCCAACTCCTGTTTTGGAACCTGATCCATCAGACGACTCGGTTAAAGAGGAGGAAGCGAAATGAGCGAATGGGGTTCGACAGTAGCTTTTTATAGTTTGGCCGCCATTACTCTGGCATCAGCCATTGGTGTGGTTAGGAAAAGCAATTTAGTGCATAGCGCCTTGTTACTGGCCTTGTGCTTTGTCGGTGTCAGCGGGTTGTATGTATTGCTGCATGCCGAATTTCTGGCAGCGGTACAACTGCTGATTTATAGCGGGGCTGTTGCGGTTATCGTGGTGTTAGGAATTATGCTGACTCAGCGGAGCAATATGAATGATACCAATCAAAGCAATGACCGATCGCGCTGGGCGGCCGGCCTATGCGGCCTGATTGCGCTGCTGCTTCTAAGTGTCATTGCGACAACTCCCTGGCATGTTTCTATGGCTATGGCCATTGAAAACAGTGCCCCGTTCATTGCCCGGATTTTACTGACTGAATATATGATTGCCTTTGAGGTAGCGGCAGTGCTGCTCTTGGCAGCCATGGTGGGAGCCATTGTATTGGCGAAAGGAGTGGAGGAAGAATGATTGGCTTAGTCCATTATTTGACAGTAGCAGCCGTGCTGTTCGTCATCGGGGTCTATGGGATCCTTACCAAGCGTAACGTAGTGGCTATGTTAATGAGTATTGAACTCATGCTGAATGCTGTCAATATCAATTTAGTCGCATTCTCAAGATTTGTGACTCCAGAACTTTTGACTGGCCAGGTTTTTTCATTGTTTACCATTACCGTTGCTGCGACAGAAGTGGCTGTAGGGCTGGCTTTGGTATTTCGCGTCTATCATGATCGCAACACCGTGTACGCTGATCGTTTGAATTGGCTGCGCTGGTAGTAATGGCAATAGAGAGTAGGTGAAAATATGTTTAGTGAATATGCACTCCAGCATGCCTGGCTTATTCCTTTATTGCCGGCATTATCCTTTATCATCATTGGATTGCTGCTGCGCCGGGTACCAGTTTTGTCAGCGGCAGTGGCGCTCAGTGTCAGCAGTATCAGTTTAATTTTGGCCATTGGCGTCTGTCAGGCCGTACTGTCTCAGGGTATTTCCGTTGAGCATCCATTTATTCAACGCATTCCCTGGGTAAGTATTTCCGGACTTTCCATTGATATGGGGGTCTATATTGATCCAATTTCGGCCATGATGCTGATGGTGGTTACCTTGGTCTCCCTGATGGTGCAAATCTATTCCATTGGCTATATGCGGGGCGATTCCGGCTTTGGACGATTTTATGCCTATCTGTCGCTGTTTGTTGCTGCCATGCTGGGATTAGTGATTGCCGTCAATTTTGTGCAAATGTTCATCTTCTGGGAACTGGTCGGTTTATCGTCGTACTTACTGATTGGTTATTATTTCTATAAAGTATCGGCCCGTGAGGCTGCGAAAAAAGCGTTTATTACCACCAGAATTGGCGATTTTGGCCTGTTGCTTGGAATTCTCCTGCTCCAGATACTTTTTGGCACATTAGACTTTCAGCAGCTTGGCCTGAGTATCCCTGCCTATATTCAGCAGAGCGGCACAGGACTGTTGACTATTGTGGGTTTATTGATTTTTCTGGGTCCGATTGGCAAATCAGGCCAATTCCCCTTACATGTCTGGCTGCCGGATGCCATGGAAGGCCCTACGCCGGTGTCGGCACTGATCCATGCGGCTACGATGGTGGTTGCCGGAGTCTATTTAGTGGCCAGAATGTTTTTCCTGTTTGATCTGCTGCCTCATGTACTAGAGGTGGTGGCTTGGGTGGGAGCCATTACCGCCTGCTTTGCTGCCAGCATTGCCCTAACGCAGCGGGAGATTAAGCGGATTTTAGCTTATTCTACAGTCAGCCAGCTGGGCTATATGATGCTGGCATTGGGAGTTGGCAGTGTCACGGCATCCATGTTTCACCTGATGACTCATGCCTTTTTTAAAGCACTGATGTTTTTAGCGGCCGGTGCGGTGATTCATGGTCTTAATGATAAAAATGATATTTTTGAAATGGGCGGGTTGCGGCATAAGATGCCAGTAACCTTTGCGGCGATGACCATTGGTGTGCTTGCGATTGCCGGCATTCCCCCATTTGCCGGTTTCTTTTCAAAGGATGAAATTTTGCTGGCAGTCTCTGAGGTCAGTCTGCCGCTATATGTCATTGCGGTTGTCACTTCAGCCATGACGGCCTTTTATATGTCCAGGTTGCTGATTGTTGTGTTCTTTGGACCAGAAAAACCGGATAATCATCCGCACGAGGCTCCGTTATCCATGTGTATTCCGCTGGTGGTATTAGGCATTCTGGCGATCATTGGCGGGGCTATACCGTATAGCTATCATTTTGGTGAATGGGTTCGCTTTGGCGCCGCTCATCATGCCGGAATAGACTGGAACATTGCCGCCACCTCTACGATTTTAGCCATACTGGCGATGGCGCTGGCTTGGTTTATTTATGGCAGCGGCCGGGTGTCCTCTGACCGGCTGGCCTGGCGTTATCCAGGATTATATCAGCTAAGTTATCACAAATATTATATTGATGAGGCCTACCAGTGGCTCAATCAGACCATTGTGGATGGGTTTGGCAGGCTGTTATACTGGATTGATCTCTATCTTATCGACGGTATTGTGAATGGATTGGCTAAATTGACACTGCGGCTGGGAGACGGATTGCGTAAGTGGCAGACCGGGCAAGTCCAACAGTATGGGTTGGTGTTATTTGGTGCGATTTTACTGCTAGCGGTTTGGTTAGTGCTGATTGAGCCGGCGTTTAATAGCGTCATGCTGGGAGGTGCTGGTTAGATGAGCAGTTTTCCTTTGTTAACGGCAATCTTGTTGATTCCAATTTGCGGCATGCTGGTCATGGCATGCCTGCCCCGTGAAGCGAATAAAACAGTCAAACTGGTTGCTGCAGTAACCATGAGTATAGCCTTTCTGTTAGCCGCTTATGCTTATTGGGCTTATGATTTTAGTCTCGGAGGGATGCAATATACCGAGACTATCGCATGGATTCCCGAGTTAGGCGTACACTATGCTTTAGGTGTGGATGGCATCTCTTTGCCGCTGCTGTTTTTAACCATGCTGGTCGGTGTAGCGGCTGTTTTTGTCTCCTGGAATCAGGATAAACGGCCTAAAGAGTTCTTTATGCTCTTGCTGATTTTACTTACCGGAGTAGCGGGAACCTTTATTACCCGGGATTTATTTATCTTCTTGCTATTTTATGAATTGGTTGTCATTCCAATCTATATCATGGTTATTATCTGGGGATCCAGCAAACGGGTAACCAAAGAATATGCCGGGATGAAACTAACCATTTATCTCTTGCTGGGATCGGCGTTTATGCTGGTTGGTGTGCTGGCCATATACTTGAATGCTTATCCGCCGGGGCTCAGAACTTTTAGTATGGAAGCGCTGGCTCAGGCCCATAAGCTGGGGCATTTTTCCGAGCCTTTTCAAATCTTTGCGTTTTTCCTGTTGCTATTAGGGTTTGGTTCGCTATTATCCATGTGGCCCTTTCACACGTGGTCTCCAGATGGTTATGCGGGCGCACCCACAGCCGTATCCATGATTCATGCCGGTGTTTTGAAAAAAATCGGCGGTTATGGCTTGATTCGGTTGGGATTATTGGTTTTGCCGCTTGGCGCAAAATTCTGGGCACCGGTCATTGCTGTTTTGGCAGTAGCCAATGTGCTGTATGCGGCCTTTATCGCCTTGGCGCAAAAAGATCTGAAATATGTGATCGGATATTCTTCGGTATCGCATATGGGCTATGTATTAATCGGATTTGCTGCTTTAAATGTCGTTAGCATCAACGGTGCTGTTGCGAATATGTTTGCCCATGGGGTGATGAGCGCACTGTTTTTTGCAATGATTGGTCATGTCTATGAAAAGACTCATACCAGGCATATTCCGGACTTGGGCGGTTTAGCACATCAAATGCCGCGGGTTGCTACCGGATTTATGCTGGCCGGTATGGCCTCTTTGGGGCTGCCGGGCTTAATCGGATTTATCCCTGAGTTTACCATCTTTGTTGGTGCTTTCAGTGCCTATCCTTGGCAGGCCGTATTGGCCATTTTGGGAATTGTATTTACTGCATTATATATTCTTCGAGTGCTGGCTAATGTGTTATTTGGTCCGCGGCGTACAGAATTCGATGGCTGCCCGGATGTCCGTGGGGTAGAATTGGTGCCTTTGATTTTGTTAGGTACAGTTTTGGTGGTTTTTGGGATATTCCCGCAAATCCTTATGGGTATGGTGAACAGTGGTATTGAACCCATGCTGCCAAGTCTGGTAGAGCTGCATACAGCGCCGTCTATGCTGGGAGGGGTTTTTAAATGAATATTTCGCTCTTAACCAGTGAAATTGCGGTTGTTTTATTGGCACTCTTGATTATGCTGTTTGATCTGCTGCTGCCCAAGCAGGAATCGCGCCGCAGTCTAGGCTATCTGGCGGCCTGGGGAATCTTTGCGATATTTCTTTATACCTTTACCCAGTACGGCATCCATGCTACGGTCTATCAAGGATTATTTGTTGTGGATAATTTTGCCGTGTTCTTCAAACAGATCTTTCTCGTCTCGACGCTGTTAATGTTGTTGTTTTCGTTTGATTACGTTCAAGATTTGTCACGCAATCAGGGTGAGTTTTACGCGTTGCTGCTGTTTGCAGTAGCTGGTATGATGGTAATGGCTTCAGCCAATGATTTATTAACCATCTTTGTTGGGCTGGAGCTCATGACGGTGATTTTCTATATCCTGGTCGGTTTTCATTTTGCAAGCGTCAAATCCAGTGAAGCGGGAATGAAATATTTGCTTCTTGGTTCGGCATCCAGTGCGGTATTGCTTTATGGCATGAGCTGGGTCTATGGGGCTACTGGCAGCATTGCTTTACAGCAAATCAGCACTCAAGTGAGTGAAAACCCTGCGCTGCTTTTGGGGTTGGGTCTGATGTTAGCCGGTATTGGCTTTAAACTCGCTATCGCTCCTTTTCATATGTGGGCGCCGGATATCTATGAAGGTGCGCCAACGCCCATTACAGCCATGCTGGCAATGGGGTCAAAAGCGGCTGGTTTTGCCATTTTGCTGAGAATTCTTATTGTTGCTTTCTCGGTACTGCAGAGTTATTGGCTGATTGTCGTCAGCTTTATGGCGGTGCTGAGTATGGTAGGTGGTACGGTTGTTGCGATGCGGCAAACCAATATTAAGCGCATGATCGGCTATTCATCGATTGCACAGGCCGGCTATATGCTGGCAGGCCTCATGGCAGCCGATGTTGCTGGCGTACAAGGAATGTTGTTCTATACCATGCTCTATGTTTTCGCTAATGTGGGGGCTTTTGCGGTGATTGTTGCTGTTGGTAAGCATACCGGGTCGGATGAGATTGAAGACCTGTCTGGCCTAGCTCAGAAGTCACCCTTCTTGGCAGTATCGATGACCGTTGCCCTGCTGTCGATGGCCGGGATACCACCGATGGCAGGATTTGTAGGGAAATTCTATATCTTCTTGGCCGTCATTGAGCAAGGATATCTGTGGCTGGCTGTTCTTGGCTTTGTGATGTCAATGATTTCTGTGTACTATTATTTGCTGGTTGTAAAAACCATGTACATGAAGGAACCTAAAGATGAGCGGCCGCTCGTAATTGGCGGACCCATCGGGGTTGCAGCCAGTGTCAGTATTTTGGTTACTCTGTTTTTAGGAATTTACCCTGCGCCACTGGCTAAGTTGGCTAAGGCGGCCGCTCAAGCCTTGTGGTAATTTACCTCACTTTAGAGAGACGCAGAAGAGCCTCAGGTCATCATCCTGGCGCTCTCTGTGTTGATCGACCAGTGAAGGATTGGTCAATAATAGGAAGAAAGACCTGAAAATTAGGTCTTTCTTCCTATTATTGTTTTGACATATCTTTACAAGATGTGATAAGATACTACACATCAATGATTGTATATTTGTTGGATCTTTATAAATAGTAGGCTCAAGCTGTTTTTAAAAATCTCTCAGATGCCGGTTGCCGTTTTATCGTACTGTACACCAGGCATAGCCTGGTTATTTTTATTTAGCCGGCTCAAGGGCTGTTGAGTATTTTTAAAATCATGAAATGGCAATGCTTCACGGTACTCGCTCTGTTATGGGGTAAGCAGAATAGAACAATCTGTCTACAGAAAATAAAGGGGGATACTGGATGCGTTTATCCGAAAAACAAATTGCGCAAAGGTTAGGTGTTCCGATTGGCTGTCTCAAGCCGGTTGACCTCAATCAAGCCACTAAAGGGCAGTGTACGGAGTGGATTTTATTAGACCATCCGAGTGAAGCTGCAAATCTACAGCCGGAATTACAACCTGGGTGCCGCTTAGAAGTACAGAAACAGTCGGCAAACGTTGATCTGCTGTGCCAGAGTGAGCATGCAGCGCACCATCAACTTGCGGTTTTTTCCCTTCCTAAAATGCATCGAGTAGATAAAAAACGGGAAGCTGAAATGAAGAGACATTTTGGGGCGGTTGATCAAAAGATTCGATCCAGTTTCCAAGATAAAAGAACTCGATTGTTTTTGCGTCAATATATCGATAAAGCTTTTGCATTATGGCAAAAGATTGTTTGAGATAGGCACTAGACTATTTAATTAGAAGGTGTTAGCATGAAATACGCTGAAAGTGACACTCTGTTGTCAGACCAAGAGTTTGAGCAACTCATGCAGGAGTTGCCTGGTATTTTAGATCAATTGGAACAGGAAATGACTAAAAAGGACTGGCAAACGCCTGTTTTCCAGCCGTAGCTAGTCATGGATGAGTCTGCAGGTAACGCCGAGTTTATGTATGCTCAATTCGCAGAAAAGCCTCTATCGCCGGGCGATAGAGGCTTTCATATTTTCACTATATTGTTAAGGCGTGTTACTTAGTGAAGTTAATGCAGATAACTGCTGCTGAAGCGTTGAGATTTGACTGCGCAGTTCAGCCAGCTCATGGTTAACCAGCCGTTCTTTTTCGGTTTTCTCTTTCTCAGTTTTTGCATCACAGCGTTGATTCATAATTTCAATAAACAAGAATATCACATCAGATATGATTGAGATCACTAATGTCCAAAGTACGAGCTTATTCAGATCGTCACATTTCATTCATAGATACCTCATTTATTTTTTTATTGATCTATCTTATTCGGGCTGAAGTGAGAAAGTTCAGCTACAGGTTGGTTGGCAGTGGAACAAAAAAAATCCCGCAGTAGCCTGCGGGAATGGGAGAGGAGAAAAGTACTTACACGCCTATTATGCCCAGCCATGAGCAGAATTAAACTTCTATGCTTATAAAAAAACACCAACTGCAAATTTTTTTCAGCACTTTAACCATCACGGCAGAACCAATGATGGAATTTATACCAAAGATACCAACTGATTAGCCATAAGACAAAAGAATAATAAATGGAATAACCATTGCCATAAGCAATCATTGCCGTATTTTTGACTGCCCAATATTCGAATCCAGTTAGAATGACTGACCACAGCAGCGCCCATTGGATTCGCGGCATGGGTGAATAACGGATCCAAAACATAGCAAGGATAGGGACTGTAATAACATTGGCTGCAAACGAAATATCTTTGACATGGGGCAGTAACCGTACTGGGAACTCCCACCAACCGAAGTAATTAGCCATATAGCAAAAAACATTCGCATAAAGACTGGCAAACATCGCTACTGGTAAAAACGGCTTCATTCCTTTATAATCAATGCATAAGGCTAAAAGGGCTGCTGTTATAGCAACATATTGTACGACTACCTCAATAGTCAGCTTGATCACCTCGTAGAATTTGTTTTCGCATATAGGTACAGTCATCTCCCAAAATACAAATTTTATCCTGTCAACCGGGATATTTGGTTGTTGTTTGCGGTAAATGCCTCAGAGAGTGGGTTTTAACATTGCACCTTAGCTTAGATGCTGAAATATTTATGGGCTATATTCTTTGGAATTTGATTACCTTATCGGTGGTTAGGCTGGATAAGCAGCGTGCCCGGCAGCGAGGCCGCCGGATCGCTGAACGCACCTTGTTTTTATTGGCTGCGCTATTCGGTGCAGCAGGTGTTCTCGGAGGGATGTATCTTTATCGTCATAAAACCCGTCATCTTTCTTTTGTTATTGGCATGCCGCTGCTGCTCATCGTAAACGCTTGTTTTATCTATTGGTTGTTGCTTAGCTAATCTGGAAGGTGTTAAAAAGCCGCAAGGCTTTTTTTATTTGGCCAGCGGCACGCAGTAGTTTTCCCAACATTCATTTTCATTAAATTGTCTCCTTTGATCGAGGTATTGAATAGCATATTACAGAAAGTGAATAAGGGAGAGAAGGGTATGTATATCAAGCAGGGAATTTTATTTCGGGTTTTTGCGCTTAAAATGAAACTGTCTGATCCTCAGCAAACCGAGGAGATTCTTACCGCAGTCCAACAGAGCTTAGAAAGTATAACCACAGAAGTGGTGATAGAAGCTCCGATGGTGACCTATGATCGCGATTTAGATACCAATTCCAATGTAATTTTAAACTTCTTCTTACATTTGAGTAACGCAAATCAGCCTGATCAAGTAAGGCTTAGCAATGTGGCTGAGTGTTTAGCTGATTGTGACAAGTTTGAATTAATCAGCATTAAGCTGGATTAATTGCAGCTACGCCCGAAAGGGCGTTTTTTTGCAGGTTTTATCAGAGCGTTTTGTGGCTGGCTTCCGGGGGCTGCCGTAGGGAAGGCAGGCTTGATTACCTTTATTTGTCCGTACTGGGAGAGATATTTAAGTAGAAAATACTGTGCTGTTTATGCTATAATAGTCATAAAGGAAAGGGGCCGTGTTTATGAAGAGGGCAACTTTTATACGCATTCTGGCAGCAATTAAGCTGGTTTCTAATAACGTAAGCGTTGTTGAAAATTTTAATAATAAAGCACTCGTCACTCTTAAGATTCCAGAGATTGTTGGGGAATCCAGTAAACAGTTTAGATCGTTTCAAAAGCTCCTTTCTTATTCGTCTTATTATAGTATTAGGCCGGATACAAATGGGCTCGTGATTACATTAGAATATGAATGGAAATGAGAACATGCAATTGTCTTGTTTTCCAAAAGCAGTCAATAAAAAAACATCTTAGGCGAGCCTAAGATGTTTTTTATATTAGCAGTCATCGTCGTCTTCGTCCAGATCTGGAACCGATGCAGTAATGTTATCAAAACAGTGGCGATGACCAACATCATAACTTGTTTCACCAAAGAAGTAATGGGTGTGTTCATCACCAGGAACTTCAATGGCCGGGCCGGTCGTTACATCAACCAAATGCCAGTGAGCTGCACCATCTTTTGGGTCGTAGGATGTACGCACATTGATTTTGTGGACATGAGTATTATCAGCATATATTGCCGGGCTTGTAGTTCCTACGATGTTATGCTGGTGGCATTTAGCCACATCCGTCATGGCCAGAAATGTATGATTGTGGTTTCTGCTATCGCGTTCAGGAGAGGTCGGCGAACCTTTCTTTTTTTTGCGGTCTTCTTCAACGCTCATTTTTATCACCATCCTTGTTAATAGCTTATGCAATGGCAGGTTAGAATGTGAGTTTCCTTCATGCTGGCTATTAACAAACTAAGTTGTCGCTTTGCTGGCAACTGGCAGGAATCTATGAGCGATGCAAGAATTGTGTAAGAAAAGTTAATTGAGGCGGGGAGGGATTGGTATGAGTGATCAAACTGCAATGAGCCGTGCCTTTCAACTGTTCTTGAGCGAAGCGCCACAGCATGCCCAAGCGTGGCTTGAGTCGGTAAAAATGCTCGGATCTGCCAGCAGATTGGACCGTAAGACAGAAGCCTTAGCATACCTTGGTGTGCTGGCTGCGGTGCGCTTAGAAGGAGGTATTGCTTTTCATGTTAAGCAAGCCAAGGAATTGGGTGCAAGCCGGGAGGAAATCATTAGCGCTATCCTGGTCGGGCTGCCGGCGGTGGGCAATGCTGTGATTCAATCACTGCCACTTGCTTTGGCGGCATATGATGACATGGGCTAACGATAGAATGGGAACGAACAAGAGCCAGCGGGTTCTTGTTTTTTTATTTTATACAACATGTAGTGTTTGATGGAAAAATAAATACGATATATAGATAATCAAGCAGGAAATTTTGGGTAAAGCGAGAATGCTAATGATTATAAAGGGAGGCGTATCACCATGATGATTGAGAATGTAGTTGTTGAATTTCCTGAAGCCATTACACAAGAAGAAGCGGCAGTTTATGTGAAGCAAGAGCTTGAACTTTGGAAGACAAAAGGGAAGATGCTGGGCAAGGTCACCCTTCAACTTGAAGGCGATGATGTGGTCATTAAGGCTGTTGAAAAGTCACCAATCAGGCGCATTCGCCGTATTACCGGCTATTTAAGCGAACAGCATAACTTTAATGATGCGAAACAAGCTGAATTAAAAGAACGGTTTGTGCATGCATGAGTAGGTATTGCTTTTCCGGTTATATTGAGCGCATTTCAGCATCCCTTCAGGGATGTTAACATTGCAGATAGGCACAAAAAAGCCATAACCGTTTGGCATTTCAGACGGTTATGGCTTTTCTTTATACTTTTATATCAATGCTATTCCCCACATGAGGAGATGGCGGA
Source organism: Sporomusaceae bacterium FL31 (assembly GCA_003990955.1). Lineage (GTDB taxonomy): Bacteria > Bacillota > Negativicutes > DSM-1736 > Dendrosporobacteraceae > BIFV01. The sequence continues at coordinate 641,264 of BIFV01000008.1, read as the reverse complement.
ACTAAATCGCTGATCATTGTCTGACTATTAAGCTCGGCGGTATCCATGGCTTTCTTTAGTACAAGAATGCTGGCATCATTTTGCACATTCATTTGTGAATTGATTAATGATAAAGCAGCAATATCCATAATATCCCTCCTCTGATTCTAACTCAAGTATAACCCTATCAGCAGGAAAGTTCAATGATTTTCAGTAAGCAAGTTTAAGGCTGTTAGTCATTATATTTAATAAATATAACATAATAGGCAATCAGGCAGGCGATAGAGGCTGAGATTAATGCCGGCAGCCAGGCAATCAGCTTAAACAAAACTCCCATAATTCCTATTACGGCAAAAGAGGCAACAATACTCCAACGGGTAGAATTACGGCGGCTTGCAATAATCTCATGCCGATTTTTTATATATAGCGAAAGATATAGTACTAATATGGTAATGATGACGCCATAGTATACAAACTCTGTTAAGGTTAAATGTAATGATCCTAGCATTCTTTACCACTCCTTGTATCTTAATTATAAGTGGCAAGTGCTGTTGATGCAAACAGTAATGCCTAGCTTGTTGGTTTATTTTCTAGATCGATAATGAATTTAATAATTAAAGCGCGATTTTCAGTAGCACAATAACTAACCTTATCATAGTATATCGTAGGTTATGAGATAACCATTTAAGTACAGAGGAGGAATGGATATGGGTTTCGGTGGTTTTGGAAATAATGGTAGCGGGATTGTTATTGTTATCATAATTCTTCTACTATTCTTCTTTTGCTGTCAAGACGATTGTTCATCAACCTGCTAACAAACTACATATTGCCCGCCTTAACAAAACACCGCTGGCAACCAGGGGTGTTTTGTTAATTATTATCTTGGACGTAACAGAAATAGCAGGCATAGCCAGGCGATCAGGGCGGGGAAGCAAAGAATGGCGTACTGCAGACTTCCTTTAAAGGGATTAGGGACCTGGAGTTCTTCTTTGCTGGTGGCATCTGGTTTTAACACAATAGCACCTCCGGGTTTTGTCCTTAGTCTAAAGATATGCATATTCCTTACATAATAGTAAGGAAATGATGACGAACATCTTTTAAAAAATATTCTTGCTCCAGTGTCAAGGGTCTTGACCATTACATAGGATATAGCAAAGTTCCAACTACAATGGTTTAAAATAAGGAGGAATTCTTATGGGTTTTGGTTGTGGTCATGGCGGTCGCGATAGTTGGGTTTGGATTATCATTATTATCATTATCTTATTGTTCTGCTTCTGCGACGATGATACTTGCAGCGGTACTTTCTAAATTACTTAGGTATACTGGTAACCCCAAAAAGCTGCTGCCATTTGGCAGCAGCTTTTTCTATGGCCTAAGTTTTTCCAAAGAAGGGAATTGTATTAATTAGTCGAAAAACAGAATAAAGCTATATTGTAGCCGGGAGGATGTTGTTATGAAGCCTGTCAGATCAAGTGCGCTAAGAGTTGCTGCAAGCTATGCGGTCATAGGGACATTATGGATTTTATTATCCGACCTTATCAGCGGATATTTAGTCACCGATCTGGTTTTACGAGGAAAACTTGAAGTGATAAAGGGTTGGCTCTTTATAGCAATCACTGCGGCGGTTCTTTACTATTTAATTCGCTCTAATCATCGCGTGTTAACGGCAAGAGAGCAAAGCTTACATAAGCAAAATGAAGAAATTGCTGCAACTTATGAAGAACTATATGCTGCTGAAGAAGAATTAAGGCATCAATTCGATGAACTGCTGTGCCAGGAAAGCATTATTAACCGACGGAATGAATGCCTGGCGGCTTTACACGAAGCAGCACTGATCTTAATGCAGGAACGAACGGTAGACGAGCTGCTGCAAAACGTGGTAAGAAAAATGATGGTGCTGAGCGGGGCCCAGTATGGTTACATCTATTTATTGGATGAAAGCAAACAAGTCATGCGTCCCAATGTGGTGGAAGGTTTTCCGCCTGATTCAATCCATCATAGTGTCAGTCGGGATGAGGGCATTATCGGAAAAGTCTGGACCAATGAAACAATGGTCATTATTTCGAATTATCATGAATGGGAAGGGCGGCTGCATGGGTCAAATTATGAATTGCTGCGGGCTGGCGTAGGACTGCCTCTTAAAGTTGCTGATAAGGTCGTGGGCGTGTTCAGTATGAACTATACGGTTGATCATATCATTGATGAAGAGGAACGGCGCACGTTAGAGAGCTTTGCTGAGTTAGCTTCCATCGCCTTAGCAAGTGCCCATTTACATGAAGCGCTTCAAAGAAGTCAATTGCGCAATCAGGCGCTTATCGATGCATTGCCGGATTTGATCCTGCGTTTTGATCAACAAGGAACGCTGTTGGAATTTGAGAACGGCAGCGATTTCCAGGCTCCTTTGATTGATATGACACCGCATATTGGTCATAACGTTGAGGCTTTTTTACCAGCTCATATTGCACAGCAATATAAAGAAAACCTGCAACGCTCATTTTCGATGAAAACCACACAATATTTTGAGTATGATATTGAGATGGATGGAAAAGTGAAGTGGAGGGAAGCCAGAATGATGGTTTGCGGTACCGGTGATGCCATCGCCATTGTGCGGGATATTACCGAACGGGTTGAAATGGACCGTAAACTAAAATATTTAGGATTGTATGATCGGGTTACTGGCTTATATAATCGTGCCAGCTTCGAGGAAGAATTGGATCGTTTAAATTTCAGCGGCCAGTATCCGGTAAGTATTATTGTTTGTGATATCGATGGTCTTAAGCTAGTCAACGACACGTTAGGTCATCAGGCTGGTGATGAACTGCTCATCAATGCAGCCAGACTGATTCAAGAATGTTTTCACAGCAAAGACTTGGTGGCTCGGGTGGGCGGGGATGAATTTGCTGTCGTTGTATTTGATCAGGACAGTCAGGGGATTGAAAAACTCTGTCATAACCTACGTCAAAAAGTCAAGCAGTTTCGTGAAGAGAATACGCAAATTCCAATTAGCATTTCAGTTGGTTTAGGAGACCGATTGTCTCCTGAACAGGATATGCGGGATGTATATAAAGCGGCTGATGACAACATGTATCGTGAAAAACTGCATAGCAGTCAGAGTACGCGAAGTGCCATCGTTCATACGCTAGCAAAAGCCATGGAAGTGCGTGATTTTGTTACTGACGGGCATGCTGACCGGTTGCAGGATTTGGTTGTTGAACTGGCTTTGGCTGCCGGTGTAACTGAAAGCAAGCTCTCAGATTTGCGCTTATTAGGTCGCTTTCATGATATTGGCAAAGTAGGGATTCCGGATCATATTCTGTTTAAGCCAGGGCGGCTGACTGATGACGAATTTGAAGTCATGAAACGTCATTGTGAAATTGGTTACCGGGTAGCTCAGGCATCAGCCGAATTGGCACCAATTGCCGATTGGATCTTAAAACATCAGGAATGGTGGAATGGGCGTGGTTATCCACTGGGATTGCAAGGTGATGATATCCCCATTGCGTGCCGGATTTTGGCCATTGTAGATGCCTATGATGCAATGACCAATGATCGGCCTTATCGTCAGGCGATGACCCAGGATGAAGCTGTTGCAGAACTTGATCGTTGTTCAGGTACACAGTTTGACCCTGACCTTGTCCAAGTGTTTATCAAACTTGTAAAGCTGAGAAACTAGGCTGAGGTAATATCCAGCCGAAAAAAAACCGTACAGGAGTTTAATCCTGTACGGTTTTTGATTAAATGGTCTAAGCTGTATGTTGCTTTGATCTAAATGATTTGAATTTAGCGGCACCGTATTCAATGGATACGAATAATACGGGAACCAGGAAGATACCTAAGCCGGTAGCTACCAGCATACCGCCAACAACTGTTGTCCCAAGGGCTGTCCGAGCGGCTGCACCTGCACCTGTTGACAGAGCCAGCGGGATACAACCTAAAATGAAGGCGAATGAAGTCATTAGAATCGGACGCAGGCGGAGCTTAGAGGCTTCAATGGCCGCCTGTACAGGGTCCATGCCTTTATCTGTTCTGACTTTGGCAAACTCTACAATCAAGATAGCATTTTTGGCTGCCAAGCCGATGAGCATAACTAAACCAATTTGCATATAAACACTATTTTCAAGTCCGCGCGCATACTGGAACAGCACAGAGCCTAAGATTCCAGTTGGCACAGACAGCAATACCGCAAACGGGATGTTCCAGCTTTCATACAACGCAGCCAGGCACAAGAATACGAACAAGAGGGCAAAGCCAAAGATTACAGGAGTATGGCCGCTGGAAAGCTTTTCTTCACGGCTTAAATCAGCCCATTCGTAGGTAAACGTTTTGGGTAATACCTGAGCCGCTACTTCTTCCAAAGCCTGCATGGCCTGGCCGGAGCTATAGCCTGGAGCCGTGGTTGCGTTAATCTGCATGGCCGGATAGCCATTAAAGCGTTTAATTAAGGTCTGACCACTGGTGGCGACAGGTGTAACCAGTGTATTAAGCGGTATCATAGTACCTGCTGAGTTGCGTACATAGAAGAAACGGGTTGCATCGACGTCAATACGAAACTCTGGTTCAGCTTGCAGCATGACTTTATAAGTCCGGCCAAACCGGTTAAAGTCATTGACTGGTACGCCGCCGAGGAAAGTTTGCAGTGCGGTAAAGATATCCTGAACAGGAACTCCCAACGCTTTTGCTTTTTCGCGGTTGACCTCATATTTATAAGAAGGAGTATCAGCGCGAAAACTTGATTGTGCCATACCTATTTCCGGGCGTTGGCGGGCAGCGGCAAGAAATTGCTGCGAAACGTTATTCATTTCGGCTAGCGATGAGCCACCTCTGTCCTGAATCATAAAGCTTAGGCCGCCAACTGTTCCAATCCCTGGTAATGCAGGTGGATTAAAGGCGAAAACGGTTGCTTCCGGCAAACCACCGACTTTTCCCATGGCCTGGCCGAGGATGGCATTGATTTGTTTATCCGGTGTTGTCCGTTCTGACCATGGTAATGTTGCAGCAATAACCATGGCGCCGTTCGATTTCTGGCCTCCGGCCAAGACATCATAACCCGCTATCTCTACGGTGTTTTCTACACCAGGCAGTGAACGGTAAATCTCACCAACCTGCTGGGCAACAGACCGGGTACGGTTCATGTTGGCTGCTTCAGGCAGGCTGACCACTGACATCATAAACCCTTGATCCTCACTGGGAACGAAGGTGGAAGGAATAATCTTGAGCATACCGACGCACAAAATCAGGATGACCACTAATCCAACACCCCAAAGTTTTGCGCAGCGGATGGAATGCCGGACACCATTGGAATAGCTTTCAGTTAAGCTGTCAAACCACAAGTTGAATTTGTCAAAAAATCTTCCCAACATGCCAGTCCGTTCTTGGCCAGTATGAGGCTGAAGCAAGAGGGTGCAGAGGGCTGGTGTCAGTGACAACGCTACAATGGCTGATAAGGCCATCGAAACAGCGATTGTCAGTGCGAACTGTTTATATAATACGCCCGTTGTTCCTCCAAAAAAGGCAACCGGGATAAAAACAGATGCGAGTACAAACGCAATGGCAATAACCGGGCCTGATACATCTTCCATGGCCCGAACGGTGGCTTCTTTAGGGCTAAGGCCGGAATGACGCATATGATGTTCAACGGCCTCAACGACAACAATCGCATCATCAACAACCAGACCGATTGCCAGTACCATAGCAAACAAGGTCAGTGTATTAATCGAGAAACCTAATAATACGAAGGCTCCGAATGTCCCGATTAAAGAAACTGGAATGGCTAGCATTGGAATCAAAGTTGCCCGCCAGTTTTGCAGGAATAAATACACAATGACTAAAACCAAAGCCAGTGCCTCTAAGAATGTGTGTAACACCTTCTCAATTGACTCGCGGATATATTTGGTATTATCGGTTAGAATACGATACTCCATGCCAGGAGGGAATCGTTTTGCTGCATCTTCAATGACGTTGCGGACACCGGCAATCGTTTCTAAGGCATTGGCCTCAGTGGTCAACTGAACGGCAAATACGACCGAATCCTGTCCGTTGAAGCTGCTTTTAAACGTGTTGTCTTTGGCACTTAATTCTACTCTGGCGACATCACCCAGATGAATGGCTGAGCCGTCAGGTTGTGAACGAATGATAATTTTTCTAAAATCTTCTTCAGTGACCAGACGTCCTTGGACACTAGCAGTGTATTGGAATTCCTGCTGGGCTACGGATGGCAGCTGACCAATCGTACCTGCCGGTGCCTGCACGTTTTGTTCTTTAATTGCATTGGTGATATCTGACGCCGTAACACCTAATTGTGCTAATTTATCTGGCTTGAGCCAGATTCTCATACTATAGTCAGAGCCATACTCACTAACATCTCCGACACCCTTAACCCGACGGATATCATCAATAATATTGATACTGCCGTAGTTTTTCAGAAAGACGCTGTCATAAGTTCCGTCTGGCGAAATAAGGCTGTAGTAGAGAGCTGTGTCTGGCGAAACCTTCCGGGTTGTTACCCCGGTCAGCTGTACATCCTGCGGCAGTCCGGCATTAGCCTGAACCACCCGGTTTTGGGTATACATGGTGACCATATCGGGATTTTGACCCAGCTCGAATTTTACATTCATGCTATAACGGCCTGAGTCGGCACTGGTCGAAGTCATAGCGACCGCGCCTTCAACGCCGTTAACCTGCTGCTCAATAACCTGAGCTACTGTTTTTTCTACAACATCCGCATTGGCACCTGTATAGCTTGCGCTGACACTGACCTGAGGCGGTGTAATCTGCGGATATTGGGCGATTGGCAGGTTAAAGGCGGCAATACTGCCCGCCAGGGTAATCAGAATAGCAATAACGATTGCGAATATTGGTCGGTTAATAAAGAATTTAGCCATAGATCCGCCCTCCTACTTCGCAACTGGAATATTCAGATCATCCAGCCCGATCATAGTTACTTTTAGCGGAGCCCCGGGCTGTGTTTTGGCAAACCCTTCGACAACAACGACATCTTGGGGCGTAAGGCCTTCTTCAACAACTTGCAGATTGCCAACTTTTGGTCCTAATTTTACCGGTTTTGTGACGGCTTCACTATTAGCGCCGACTACTGTCACAAAAGTTTTACCCAACATTTCTTGGACAGCTCTTTGTGGAATCAGAATCGCTGCAGGCCTTGTTTCGCCTACTGCGACAATTCTGGCAAACATGCCTGGAACAAGTAAGTGTTGTGGATTGCTGAAAGTTGCTTTCATAGCCAAAGTACCGCTTTGACTAGACAATCCGCGGTCGATTTGTTCCAAGTGGCCGGCTTGGGGGTATTCACTGCCATCACTGAGAACCAGTTTGAGGTTTTGTCCCCAGGCATCTGGAGAACTGCCGATACGGGCAAATTTTAGATATTCATTTTCACTCATACTAAAGCGAACTTGCACAGGATCTACGCTAGAGACTGTTGCCATCACCGTACTGCCGGCCTGTACATAACCGCCGACACTTAACTCGCCGACACCAATGCGACCGTCAACTGGTGATAAAACCAAGGTATCCGCTAAATCATTGCTCGCTTGATCCAACTTCGCCTGATAGGCATTGACTTGAGCTTGCGCCTGTTCGGCTTGTGACATCGAAGTATCCAATGCTTGGGCGGCGATTCCTCCCTGCGCAGCTAAACTTTGATAACGGACAACATCGCGGCGAATGTTGCTTAATGAAGCCTGCGCTTGTGCCACCTGAGCCTGGGCGTCAGCAACGGCTGCCGTATAATTGCGCTGATCAATTTCAAACAAAGGCTGCCCTGCCCGTACGGTGTCGCCACCTTTAACTAATTTACGGGCAATATTGCCGGAAACTTGTGCCTTAATGGGCACCTCATCTTTGGCTACGATTTCGCCAACATACTCGTATGTAACAGGTGTATCTTTCTGGATAACCTGCATCGCCTTAACCGCGACTTCCTGCGGTGGACGGGCGGCTTGCTGCTTACTGCATCCTGTTGCTGTAATTAAAAAAAGTGCCATAAGCCATATGATGCTTTTCTTGTTCACCGTTATTTCCTCCTCGCTTTTGTGAGTTTCAGATTTGGGGGATTATCTAGTCAAGACTTGTAGTCCTGGTTAGTTTTTGTTACTAAGCCAAATAGCAGAATATCTGTCATAAACTCAATCATTTCTTTCATTGTGACCTTGTGTTGCAGTAAAAAATTGTGGTTAGCAAATTCATGAAAGGCGCCCTTAAACATCACTAGCACCGCCGGAAAAAATACTTTTCTGAAACAGCCAGTCTGCTCTCCTTGTTGAATGAGCTTTTCGATAATTTTCCAGCGTTCTTCAATATCTTCTTCGACAATCCGCCACTGATCGGGCAGGAATTTTTTGATGTCAATGGCGACACAGTCAGTTTTTTCAGGGCATAATGAGGGTCGAACCAGCATGATTTGTTTGAATTTTTCCGGGATATCCAGAGTTGGGTCATTTACAATCATTTCACGTTTTGTTTTGATTTCATTAATAGCTGAAGTTAGAATTGAGCCGACGAGTTCTTCTTTTGAGGAAAAATTCTCATATAATGTTCTTTTGCTGATTCCTAGTCGCCGTGCTAAATCATCCATAGTAAATTTGACGCCGCGTTCATTCATTTCCTTAACGGCTTCACAAAATATTCGATGTCTCAATGCTAATCCTCCTATCATTAAAATTCATCCTTTGATGTAATGCATGAGAGATAATGGTTAGTAAATAATTTCATTAAATCTTACCACAAACCAGGAAAACTATTTCCGTATTATCATTACCAATAGATTACACTTCTTCAACCCGGATGTCAATTGTTTCTGCAGCAATGAAAGCGCTTTGAGAATCAGTAAAAATAATTATCTTTCTTAATCAAGTAACCCTGCAAAGGCTTGGCTGTAACAGAGAAATAAAAAGCTGTACTGAAAGGGTGTTCAGTACAGCGTGATTACGTTCAAGATCGTTTTAGCGTATTTCGGCAGCGAAAAAATTAAAATTGATAATAACCAGCCAAGCGACCAAAAAGGTGATGAGCCATGCAATAACCGGATGATGGCGATGGATGGCCAAAATAGGGAACATGGTGCAGTTGAGCAAGACTGAGCACCATAACGACCAGCCGTGCAGATAGGTGATGCCGCCTTGCTGATGATCAATTGCTTCAATAATGCCATAAAGCAGAATCCATAGGATGATATGACGGCATTTCTTAAGCAGTGTAGTTCTCGGTAAGTGGGATAGAAACAGTAAGGTCGTCAGCGGCAAGATGGTAAAGGTATTAAAAATGTTCAGTACAGTATGGGTTGTAAAAATTTTGTCAGGTGTAAACACCCACAAAAGCTGATGATAGGCTAAATAACTGGCGGTAATATTGACCAGCATGGTAAATAATATTGTAGGATAATAGTTCCGCCAGTTATGCCAGTCTCCCCACCGCCAGGCGGCAAAAAGAAAGCCCAATAATAATCCCGCACGAAATATCATAACTTGTTCCATAGTGATCTACCCGCCTAATCTATAAAAACCCTTCAATATAGGTTCAGCGATATTTAACTTTTTATGCATACTCATTTCGATGAGGTCGGCCTTAAAAGCTTAAAGTTTAAGATCGTTTTTGAGCTTAGCGATTGTTGGCATAATATCTAAATAAACAGGACTGGCCAGTATGGCCGATTTTTTTATTTCGTTCGCTAAATCGGCTGTTTTTTTAGGTTTATTTTTAGGTTCGTCTAATGTCTTTACTGAGTCTTCAAGTAATTGTATGTAGGTAGTCGATGAGGTCTGAGTTTCACGAATCAGGTTCATAATGAGTTGCTGCTGGGCTAGCGGCAATTCAGGCGGGGGAAGTGATTTCTCTAAGTCTTCATGATAAGTCCGGGCTTTTGTCAGGATGATGGTAAATTCTTCGGAGGCAGATGCTTTTGATAATTCACCTGTCTCTAATTCAAGCAGCGTTCTGGTAAAATCTTGACGGATTTTATCAAGGTTATCCAAAGAGATCTGATATTCTTTAAACCATTTTTGGAAGGCTGCTTGCTGCTGGGATAATGTAAAACTATCTTCTGTGTGGGCTGCCGACTGGGGTGGGATTGGTTTGTTGGGAATGTAGGTTATAAACAGCGGTATCGTAATAAAAAGCGCCAGCATTAACTTCCATCTGTTTTTTCGCTTGAAAATTAATAGAGTTGGAATCAGTAAGACCATAATGGAAAGTAGAATGATTAATTCATGTTGGAGCGGTCGGCTTAGCAGCATCATAAAATCTCCTTAGCGTACTTAATTATGAAATTTCTACAAAAAGTTTGCTTTCCCCTTTAAGAGCAGGTGAGTGTAATTTAACAGGCTTCTTGAGAGATTGTCTCGGTCCTTTATTCTGCTAATATTTGTAAATGTCTGTCTCTCGTGTATACATGCGGTTTAGGGGTGGATAAATCTTTACTTTGGAAAAAAAGATGCTATATTATATATGTGAATTCATTTTATAGGAGTTAATTTCCAAATAGTGGTTTGATCTACATGAAATTTCGCGATAAAGAGAGGGGATAATAGAAGCAAATGAAACAACCTATTTATAAGTATTTGTATTTTCAAGTTCTTTTTGCAATTTTTGTTGGTATTTTATTAGGGCATTTTTATCCGTCGTTGGGTGTACAAATGAAGCCGTTCGGGGATGGATTTATAAAGCTTATAAAAATGATCATTGCACCCATCATCTTCTGTACTGTTGTTGTCGGAATTGCCGGGATGGGTTGTATGAAGAAAGTAGGCCGCGTTGGCGGTAAGGCATTATTATATTTTGAATTAGTATCAACCGTTGCATTAATCATCGGTCTGACTGTAGTCAATATTGTTAAACCCGGTGCTGGGATGAATGCCGATGTCAGTACGCTGGACACGAAGGCTGTGGCAGCTTATACCAAAGCAGCTGGCAGTCAAAGTACAGTCGATTTTTTGTTGAATATTATTCCGAATACCGTTATTGATGCCTTTGCAAAAGGGGATATCCTCCAAGTATTGCTATTCTCGGTCTTATTTGGCTTTGCCCTGTCAGCGATGGGGGATAAGGGCAGCCGCCTGCTTTGCATCATTGATGAAATTTCTCATGGATTTTTTGGTGTTGTTGGTCTGATTATGAAAGTGGCTCCTCTAGGTGCCTTTGGTGCTATGGCCTTTACAATCGGAAAATATGGGTTAGCTTCATTGGCGCCCTTGGCAAAATTGATGGGCAGTTTTTATTTGACTTGTTTATTATTTATTTTTATTGTACTGGGGGCCATCACCAAGTTTGCCGGATTCAATATTTGGAATTTTATTAAGTATATTAAGGAAGAACTTTTGATTGTATTGGGAACATCCTCTTCTGAAAGTGTGTTGCCACGGATGATGGATAAGCTGGAAAAACTAGGCTGCTCGAAGTCGGTTGTTGGTTTGGTCATTCCGACCGGCTATTCGTTTAACCTTGATGGCACCTCGATTTATCTAACCATGGCAGCCATCTTTGTTGCACAAGCCACTAATACTGAGCTTACACTGGCTCAGCAATTGACCATTCTCACCGTGCTGCTGCTCACCTCAAAAGGGGCGTCTGGAGTTACGGGCAGCGGGTTCATTACCTTAGCGGCTACTTTATCGGTTATTCCTACCATCCCGGTGGCCGGACTGGCCTTGATTTTGGGGATTGACCGTTTTATGTCAGAGGCGAGAGCGCTAACCAATTTAATTGGCAATGGTGTTGCTACTGTTGTTGTTTCAAGCTGGGAAAACGAACTAGACAAAGAGAAACTTCAGAAGACATTAAATGGATAGCGGCAGCTTGAAATCAGCAGTTAAACCCGGTATTTACCGACACTATAAGGGAAACTATTATAAAGTCATTTTTGAAGCTAAGCATAGTGAAACCTTAGAGGCCATGGTCGTTTATCAGGCTTTATATGGTGAGTATGGAATTTGGGTAAGGCCTGCCGGCATGTTTCTCGAAAGCCTGGTTGTTCATGGGAAAGAGCAGCAGCGCTTTTGTTATGTGGGTGAGAATGAGGCTTGCTTGAAGAAATCTTTGCGTTAACGTTAACTATCGAAAAGCTGCTGACTCTGAGTCAGCAGCTTTTTTGGTTAGCGTAAATATTTCTGCCTTATTGTTTCGAGGTCACTTGCAGCAACATTATCAACAAATTCAATCACTGATAAGATTTTTTTATCTTTATACAGTCCAAGGGAAGTTGCAGGTTGCAGGGGAAGTTCCAGTTCATTACTGCCCTTTTTCAGGGCTGTAAAGGATTTGATAACAACCTTCTTTTCATAATCATACAGAACCCATTCACCGGAGGGATCATCAAAGTTAGTCAAATCAAGGATGAAATTTGTCTTTGTCTGTTGCTGCAGCACTAAGATCAGCGGTTCCAGTTCAAAACCTGTACCCTTGAGAGTAGCGGTCTGAGTCGCGCCTGTCAGCACTGCTTTTTTAATCAGCCTGTCAGTGGGAACTTTGTTAATATCATCGCCATAAATACTGGTTGTCGCAGCAGACGACATGCCGCAGCCGCTGCCATTGCTGCCGCTGCAGCAACGGTTATTGACTGGAGCGGCAACGGCAACCTTGGTCATATCGACAGAGGCTAAATCATCAACTACTTTTATAATGCCATTCAGCATTCCCATCCAGCAGCTAAATTTGAGCTCATCGTCTCGGGGAACGAATTCCAGCACATTCTCACCTGAATGGAGTTTCTTTTTGAGGTTTAATGACGGAACAATCAGCTCATTATTACAGGAGGTAATTTGCTGGCCATCAATAATGAGCTTTAAGGGGATACCTTTTTGTACAAAGAGGACATTTGGCGTATAACCATCCTGATCGGCAGTAATCTTCAGGGTTTGCACGCCGTCGGCAATTTCTGCCTTGCTTGCAGCAGCAGCCATGTTTTGACTGGTATATTGACTAAACGGCAAGCTGACTCCAGCAAGCGACAAGCCGCGATTGGTCATGATCAAGCCTAAGGCGATAATAAACAGGCCGCTGAATTTCAGCAGGCGGGCTGTTGCATGCTTGCTCAATAAGGCTGAGATGCTGCCAAAGGAGAGCATGAGCGGCATTGTACCTAAAGCAAAGATAAACATAGCAAAGGCTCCAGCACTCGCACTGCCTGTGCTGAGTGCATATAGCTGCATGGTTTGCAGTGGTCCGCATGGCAGCAGTCCGTTTAATAAGCCGATCAGAAAAGGCGTTTTGGGTTTGGCAAATTTTCCGGAAAAAATAGGAAGCCGTAATAAGCGGCGGGCGAAATCAAAGCCAGCTACATTGACTCCCATTAAAATCATGAATAATCCGGCACCGATCGTAAAAATGGCCATTACTTTTAGTGACAGTGACAAAACCGATCCCAGGGCTCCGACCAAACCGCCCAGTAAGGTATAGCTGATTAGACGACCAGCGTTATAACTGAGTGCCGGGGCTAAGGCCGTGGGCGTTGTGTCGGCAGAGCGAATGCTTTGGGATAATAGGATGCCGCCGCACATGCCGATACAGTGGAGTGATGTGAAGACTCCGATTGTAAACAGCAGCAGATAGGTCACATTTCCTTGTAAACGTGCCGTCATGTCAATCCCACCGGCGAATTGTCCCAGAGCCAATACAATCCCAAAAACCAGCACCATGGAAAGCACGCCTTGACTTTTGGCCGGGGCAGCAGGCTCATAGCCAGCCTGAATGATGGCCATTCGAATGGTCTCCAGGTTGCAAAGTTTTGAGTCGTATGTTACGCGGACGCGATTGTCCGGATAACTTACCTGCACGGAAATTAATCCATCCAGTTTTGCAATGGCATTGGTGAGGCGTTTTTCACAGGCTGTACAGTGCATTCCGCTAATGGCTAGTTCGTGTGTTACGATGCTCAATCTCATCACCTCAAAGAAAAGTATGCCCAATTATATGCTGAAGCAAAGCAATTTTTGCAGAAATTCAACGTGATTGTGGGCAGCAGGAAGCAGGTAAACTGTCAGAACAATCTAACTTATCATACCATAAACATCCTGTTTCTTAAAGTCATGAATCAAGGCATTATACACAAGCGTGTCTTTAAAGCGGCATTCTGACACGATATTGTTCAGCCGTGAAAAAACGCATCACTTGTTTTTTTACTAAATAAAACAGCGCAACAAAGCTAATTCTGTCCGCTCCGTCGCGCTGTCCCCAACACTCTTTTTTTTGGATAGAGAGAATTCTTCTTTTTCTTTGACGGGTCACAATCCATCACCTCGCTAAATTTTTATGAAATCCAATTTATTTAGCTAGTAAAACAGAAACCGGCTCGGAATGCGAGGCATCCCGGCCGGTACATCTTTGTACAGCTAAATTCACCATAATTGGATTAAGATAGATCATATTATACAAATAATTGAAGCGTTTTGCAAGATCTATTCGTAAAAATTATAACAATTTTTGATACTGAGCAGGCAGGCGAAAGGTTTGGATATTTCCAGTTTGATGATATATACTACTGCTATGGATACATTTTACAGTGGGGGCGTGTAGTAAAGTTTCTGGAGCAATTAAAGGAGGCGAGGAAGCCATGTTTGGTATCGGGCTGCCAGAGTTAGGCTTAATTTTAATTATCGCGTTAGTGGTTTTTGGGCCAAAGAAGTTGCCGGAGATTGGCAGAGCCATGGGTAAGTCACTCAATGAGTTCCGTCGGGCAACAGACGAAATCAAGAAAGATATTCATGGTAAAAACGATCAAGAGCGTGAAAAATAGTCGGTAATTTATGAAGAGCAACTTGTGGCCCGGGTGACAGACTATTCAATTTTGGCAAGCGCTAGTGAGGAGTGGCCGATTGTCTGTCAAGTCACCCGTATCAATACCGTCCCAGTAGGACGGTTATTGCTAATTTTATGAAAAAAATCCTTTTTTTACAATTTTAAGTAGGACTATTGTCCTATTCTGTCGTATTATTAATAATAATTTAATTTTATGCTATCAAGCAAGAAGATATTGAAGGCAGGATAAGGTGCTGTTGTCATGACAAGTCTAATGCAGTTCATGTGTGCGATCAGGCAATCCAGGGTACGCCTCTTACTAGGAGGCTTGGCGCTGGCACTGATTGCTGCCATTTGGGTCACTACATTCTCGCGCATTCGTTCTGAGTATCAGCTTGAACTGAATGCGACCATGCGGGCTAACGCGAATTTAACCCAAGCATTTGAAGAGCATGTCCGACGTAATTTACAAATCACTGATGATATCCTGCTCTTTTTGAAAAATAGTTATGAAACGCATGGACAGATTACACCAAGTATGCTGCATATTATTGATGTTCGCAAATCAGTGCCGATATTGCATGTATCAGTGGTAAATTCCAGCGGTAAAATCGTTGCCACCTCTAGGCCGGACATGCTGGAACTCGATGTTTCTGACAGGGGTTATTTTAAGATTCATCGGGAGAGCGTTACCACAAAATCCTATTTTTCTGAACCGGTGTTCGGAAAAGTCAGTCAGCAGTGGTTGTTTCATGTCAGTCGCCGTCTGAATAACGCGGATGGAACCTTTAGCGGCGTTGTGACAATTGGGATTAACCCAACTTACTTCTCTAATTTTTACCGGCAAATGAATTTAGGAAATGATTATGCAATTACGCTGATCGGCACTGATGGGATTATTCGGATGCGGCAGTCTGCTGACAGATTGGATATTGGGGGTAATGCCAGCGATGCGCCTCTGTTTCGCCATGTCACTCAAGCAAGTAATGGCTCCTATGTAGACATTTCCGTAGTGGATCATACACGGCGCATTTATAGTTACAGCGCTATGCCGGACTACCCGCTCATCTTGTCGGTGTCGGTCTTGGAGAGTGAGGCTTTAACTGCCTTTAGTGCCAGGCGTACTCAATATTATTGGGAAATGGCGATCATCAGTCTCATTATCCTGGGGATTTTTATCTTACTGATATCGATTGTTATGGAGAAAGAACAAGTTGAAGAAGAACTGCGGGTTATTAATGAACAGTTGGAAAGCAAGGTCAAAGAAAGAACGGAAGAGTTGGAAGCACTGAACCGGGAACTACAGCAATTATCGGTTTCGGATGGACTTACTGGAATTGCCAATCGGCGTTATTTTGATGACTATTTAAAAGCCGAATGGGCTAAAGCGTTAAGAGTTCGTCACTCTCTTGCCATTATTATGGCCGATATTGATTTCTTTAAAGATTATAATGATACCTATGGGCATCAGCTTGGTGATGAGTGTGTGGTTACGGTGGCCTCTGTTTTGCAGGCCGGTATTAACCGGCCTGCTGATTTAGTCGCTCGTTATGGCGGCGAGGAGTTTGTTATTATTTTGCCGGATACTGACCAAGCAGGCGGACTGGTTATCGCAGAAAAATTGCGCGCCGAAGTGGAGCGGCTGGCGATTGAGCATAAAAGCTCCTCGTATCAGATTGTGACAGTAAGTCTGGGAGTTGCCGCTATGGTGCCGGAGCATGGCGGTCTGTCGTCGCAACTCATTGAGTTGGCCGACCAGGCGCTCTATGAGGCTAAAAAGCAGGGACGCAATCGGGTAATGGCGTCACAGGCTTAACCTTAATCTGGCACAAGGTAACTATGATTGCTGACGGCTCTGTGAAGGATTATAATGAAGAAGATAAAACTCTTTAGGAGGATGTTATGCGGATTTTAGTTACAGGCGGAGCGGGCTATATTGGGTCTCACACCGTAAGAATGCTGGAACCTCTGGCTGAAGAGATCGTAGTTTTTGACAACCTTTCAAAAGGTCATCGACAAGCCGTACAAGCTAGTGTGTTTGTTCAAGGCGATCTTTTTGACAGTTCGCTGCTGGCGGAAACCATCTGCAAGCATCGCATTGAGGCAGTCGTTCATTTTGCTGCGTTTAGTCTAGTTGGGGAATCTATGGAAAAGCCTCGGCTATATTATCATAATAATGTTCAGGGAACGCTAAACCTGCTTCATGTGATGCTCGATCATGGTGTGAATAAATTAGTATTTTCATCTACAGCAGCAGTCTATGGGGAGCCTGAATGTGTGCCGATTACTGAAGAGACGGCTAAAAATCCAACGAACGTGTATGGGCGTACGAAATTGATTATGGAACAGGCTATGGCTGATTATGCTGATGCCCATGGTCTAAACTATATTGCGCTGCGTTATTTTAATGCCTGCGGAGCACATCCACAGGGCGATATTGGTGAAGATCATTCGCCGGAAACGCATCTCATTCCCTTGATCTTGCAGACTTGTCTCGATAAGCGGGAAAATATTAAAATATTCGGTAATGACTATCCAACCAAGGATGGCACTTGTGTCCGTGATTACATTCATGTTGACGATTTGGCTCAGGCTCATGTTCTGGCTTTACAGGCCTTGTATCAGGGCAAGAATTCTGCCAGCTATAATTTAGGCAATGGCAGTGGATTTACGGTAAAAGAAGTCATCGAAGCGGCTGAGTTTGTAACTGGTCGGCAAATTTGTAAAGAAATAGCGCCGAGGCGGGCTGGTGATCCGGCAGTATTAATTGCTAGCTCAGAGAAAATTCGCGCCGAATTGGGCTGGAAACCCGAGTACCAGGATATTAGAAGCATCATTGATACAGCCTGGCAGTGGCATAAAAGTCATCCAAATGGCTTTGGCAGTTGAGTTAGTACAGCTCGCGGTATGAACCGCGAGCTTTTAATATTGAGCTATAATTAACTTTTTCTTTGTTAGACAAACTGGCATAAATACGGAGAATAGACATATGTATGGGTTATACGGGCTGTCCTAACAATTTCTAAGGTATCTTAGCAGCAGGATTTATTGGAATGGTATAGAATCATCAAATCTAACCTTTAATTGGATGACTTAGCAATTGGCGGTCCGAATTTAATAATGCGAGGGATTATTTTATGCAGATGTTCAGCCGTAATTTTTTTAGAAGTATGTGGAATTTAACAAAGACTTACTGGAGCTCGGAAGAAAAATGGCGGGCTAGAATACTGCTGGCAGTGATTGTTGCTCTAAATTTAGGGCATGTCTATATCTTAGTCTTGCTCAATCAATGGAACAACCGGTTTTATAACTCACTGCAAGGTTATGACAAAGACGGATTTTTTAGTCTATTAGGTGAGTTCTCTTTGCTGGCGGCCATTTTTATTATTGTTGCAGTGTATGAGCTTTATTTGCAGCAAATGCTGGAGATCAAGTGGCGGCGCTGGCTGACTGGCCGCTATTTGAAAGACTGGCTGAATAATCGAACCTATTATCGGATGCAGCTGCTTGATGACAGCACCGATAACCCTGACCAACGGATTAGTGAGGATCTGCGCTTATTTGTTTCATTAACGCTCCGGCTATCATTAGGATTGTTAAAAGCTACAGTGACGTTAGTATCGTTTATTATTATTCTTTGGAATTTGTCCGGCTCAGTCACTTTACCAATCGGCGATTTTGTGCTGACCATCCCTGGCTATATGGTTTGGGTAGCGCTGGCTTATTCTGTGATCGGTACTTGGCTCACTGCCAAAATTGGCCGCCCGCTGGTGGGGCTTAATTTTGATCAACAGCGTTATGAAGCCGATTTCCGCTTTAGTTTAGTACGTTTGCGGGAAAATAGTGAGAGTATTGCCTTTTATGGCGGCGAGCGGCAAGAGGAAGCTAATTTTACCGATCGTTTTAAGCGTGTATTTGAAAACTTTCGGGCGCTCATGCTGCGGCAGAAAAAACTAACCTGGTTTACATCAGGTTATTCCCAAATTGCGATTATCTTCCCAATCCTGGTCGCTGCACCACGCTATTTTAGCGGACAAATTCAGCTGGGAGGACTGATTCAAACCTCATCGGCTTTTGGCCGGGTTCAGGATGCGCTATCTTTTTTTGTTGACAGCTATACCGTATTAGCTGAGTGGCAGGCTGTTATCAACCGGTTAACCGGCTTTGTTGCCAATATTGATAAGGTCAGCCGGACGGTAGAACAAGCAAAGGTGACTGTAAACCATACGGCTGGATCAGTTTTCTCGGTAACAGGCCTGGAGGTCGACTTACCATCAGGAGCGCGGTTGCTTGATAACCTGAATTTACAGCTGACTACAGGGGACTCGCTGTTAATTACCGGGCCATCCGGCTGCGGGAAAAGCACGCTGATGAGGGCAATGGCTGGTATTTGGCCGTATGGACAGGGGCGGATCTTGATTCCCGCGGGTCAGAGCAGGCTGTTTTTGCCACAAAAGGCCTATTTGCCATTAGGCACGCTGCGCGATGTTTTGCTTTACCCCCATTGTACAGGGCGCATTCATGATGAGCGTATTAAAGAAGTCATGACACTTTGCCGCTTAGGCGAACTCATTGCTAAATTGGATGTTGTTGATCAATGGTCTCATATTCTTTCGCTTGGTGAGCAGCAGCGTATTGCCTTTGCCCGGGCAATTTTGCAGCAGCCGCAATGGCTGTTTCTAGATGAAGCAACATCGGCGTTGGACGAAACGACTGAGCGCTGGTTATATAAACAATTGAAGGAACATTTGCGCGATACAACCATTATTAGTATTGGTCATCGTAATACCCTCACCAATTACCATTCCATGAAGCTGCATTTGGATGGGAGTGGGAATTGGAATTTGCTGTATTTATAAAGAATTTATAGCCGCTCTTTACTCTCATGCAGAGAGTAAAGAGCGGCTATTCTTGTCAGTTTGTAAGATGCTGTCAAAAAACCCCAGAAAAAATAGTTCTCAGCGAAGCAGGAAAGTCATGGCCACCATGGAAGATATAGGTAAAAATAGCATGAGCAGAAAAAGGAGTTTAACAGGATGATTGAAGAGGAAGTTAAAGCACCTGCTTTGGTGCCTTATATATGTCCACTTTGCGGAAAACTAGTTGCTTGGGCTATTAGCCGGGCGCAATGTCGTTGTCCGGTATGTAAAAAATGGTTTGCAGCTTGTGAAACAAAAGTATCGGCAGGAGCTTAACTGTTCAGTAAGCTTTCGGTGTTCAGAGGGAAAAGCGGTTAGGCTATGCAGCCACCACTTTATACTTGGTTTGAGCCAAGCGACTGTCCTGGAGGGAGTCGCTGTTATGGATGCTTATAGAAAATAGAGTTGACAAAATGTTTTTTGCAGTCTATGCTTGAGGGAGAGTAAAAGCATATTGGCTGATCAGAAGAACTGAAGGCTGAGAGTTCCTGTTAAGGAGTTTTTAGCCTTTTTCTGCATTCTAAGACTAATCAGAGAAAGGTTTGATGTGAACAATGGCAGCTAAACCCGATTACAAGAAATATGGTTTTATACCACAGGTGCAACCCGGCCTACTGGTTATGCGTATTCGAAACAAAGCTGGCAATATGACCGCAGCGCAAATGCGGAGTGTTGCTGAACTGGCTGAACGCTATGCCAATGGCCAAGTGCATGTTACTACCCGTCAGGCTGTAGAAATTCCAGGGGTAAAAGAGGAGTTCTTCGAGGAAGCACTAGCGGCAATAAGGGCAGCGGATTTGTTGCCGGCTGTCTGTGGTCCGCGCGTTCGGCCCGTTGTGGCCTGTCCTGGAACTGACACCTGCCCGTATGGGTTGCTGAGTGCCCGCGCGCTTGCTGAAAAATTGGATGATGATTTTGTCGGACGTGACTTGCCAGCTAAGACCAAATTTGCGGTGAGCAGCTGTCCAAATTCCTGTACTAAGCCCCAGGCAAATGACGTTGGTTTTAAAGGAGTGGTAGAACCACTAGTGGATCAGGCGGCATGTGTAAAATGTGGGGCCTGCGTTCGACGCTGTCCGGCTAAAGCGATGGTGATTGAGAATGCTGAGCTGGTTATTGATTATAACAAATGCCTGGCCTGTGGCGTATGTATTAAACTTTGTCCAAAAAAAGCGCTTCAAGTTGGCCGAAAAGGCTATCATATTTATGTTGGTGGTAAGGGCGGCCGTTATCAGTACGATGGTCAGCTCATTGCTGAGTATATTACCGAAGAGTCAGTGCTGGATTATCTTGAGGCAGTGCTGGCCACTTACCAAGAACTTGCCGAAAAGGGTGAACGGTTAAATTCGGTGGTTGCTAAGACCGGAATTGCGGAATTAAAAGTGAAGATTGAAGCTAAGCTTTAATCATTGAATCAGAAGATCGCCATAAGGCGGTCTTCTGATTTCTTAAGCGCAAAATTGATATGTCCGAATAGGATTTAGGCAAAAAGTCTCCTGACTAAATACGTTTGTCAAAAATATATTAGAATTTTCGCAGGGAGAATCTTGACATAGACGAAAAAAGATGGTTTAATTGTAACAAATTGAATTAGTGCTGATCAGAAAAACTGAAGGCTAAGACTATCCCGCTTGCAGGGGTTTTTCTTAGGCTTTTTCTTTTTGATGGCTCGTATCTGAAACGAAGAGAGGGGTATAAAAATATGGCTTTACCTGAGAACTTGAATTTTGCGTCCTTAGCAGTACACGCTGGTCAGGAACCTGACCCGACAACTGGATCCCGTGCAGTACCGATCTATCAAACCACTTCCTATAACTTCCGCGATAGTGAGCATGGTGCTAACTTATTTTCCCTAAAAGAATCGGGCAACATTTATACCCGCATTATGAATCCAACGACCGATGTGCTGGAAAAACGCATTGCGGCGCTGGAAGGCGGTGTTGGAGCACTTGCTTTTGCCTCAGGCCATGCTGCAATTAGTGCGGCCATCTTAAACATTGCACAAGCTGGCGACGAAATTGTTAGTTCGGCGTCCTTGTATGGCGGAACTTACAATATGTTTACATATACACTGCCGCGTCTCGGCATTACTGTTAAACTGGTTGATCCAAGCAATCCGGACAATTTTCAGCAAGCCATTACTGAGAAAACTAAAGCCATTTATGCTGAAACAATCGGTAACCCCAAAATTGATATTCTCGATATTGAAGCCGTTGCGGCTATTGCTCATAAGAATGGTATTCCGTTGATCATTGATAATACGCTTGCCACGCCTTATCTCTGCCGTCCGTTTGAACATGGTGCCGATATTGTTGTGCATTCAGCCACCAAGTTTATTGGTGGGCATGGTACTTCCATGGGTGGCTTGGTTGTTGATAGTGGCAAATTTGACTGGACAAACGGCAAATTTCCACTGCTCACTGAACCAGATCCAAGCTACCATGGTTTAAGTTATACTACTGCACTCGGTGAATTGGCTTACATCATTCGCTTAAGGATTCAGGTTCTTAGGGATTTAGGAGCTGCAGTAAGTCCGTTTAACAGTTTCCAATTCTTGCAAGGCTTAGAAACATTGCACTTACGGATGGAGCGGCACAGCCAGAATGCTTTGGCGGTAGCTCAATTCTTAGCCAATCATGAGCAAGTCAGCTGGGTAAACTTCCCGGCTTTAGAAACAGATAGTTCCTACCAGCTTGCCAAAAAGTATCTCCCAAAAGGTGCAGGCGCCATTTTGACCTTCGGAATCAAAGGCGGCCTGGAAGCTGGCAAGAAATTTATTGATGCACTGAAATTGTTCTCGATTCTGGCTAATGTTGGCGATGCCAAGTCATTGGTCATTCATCCCGCAAGCACGACTCATTCTCAGCTTACCTCTGAGCAGCGGGCGAGCGCCGGTGCACCGGATGATATGGTACGGTTGTCAGTAGGCATTGAAGATAGTGCCGATATTATTGCTGATCTTGCGCAGGCATTAGCCGCTAAATAGCAGTTCAAAAACTAAGGACAATCCTGTCCTTAGTTTTTTATTTTTTTCTTAGAACGGACCGAAGCAAAAAGAACGTCCCTTTGCTTCGGAAGCGAGAGAAGCAAGGGGACGTTCCTTTTGCTTCGCTATCTCACAGAATTCGTCTAGCTGGAAAATGAAAAAGTTTGTAGGATTTTTGACTACAGGAAGGGGATGTGATCAGGCAAATCGAAATAATTCATTAAGCATCTAGAATTGCTGAGTTTACCATGAACCGGAGGAAAATTGATATGATTACCATAGAAGAAAAACTGAATAAGCTGAACCAAATCATTAAAGACTGTGGTAGTGTAGCGGTTGCATTTTCAGGAGGCGTTGACAGTACTTTTTTAGCAGCAGCAGCGGCCAGGGTTCTTGGCGAGCAGGCGATTGCAGTTACAGCTTGTTCTGAAACCTTACCGGAAAGTGAACGGAATGAGGCAGTGGCATTTGCTGCTAAAATAGGCATCAAGCATGAGCTTGTGGATATTAGTGAACTAAACAGTGCGGAGTTTGTTGCCAACGATGCTAAGCGCTGTTATTACTGCAAGAAAGAACGTTTAGGGGCTATCGCCACCTGGGGGCAAGAGCGCGGCTATGATTGGGTGCTGGAGGGTTCCAATGTCGATGATACTGCAGACTATCGGCCGGGTTTGCAAGCTGTTGAAGAAATGACCGGGGTGCGTAGCCCGTTGCTGGAAGCAGGCTTGACCAAAGAAGACATCAGGGCCATTTCGAAACAATGGGAACTGCCTACCTGGAATAAACTGAGTGCGGCCTGTTTATCCTCCAGGCTTGTTTATGGGTTGCCGGTGACAGCTGAGCGCCTCAAGCAGGTGGAGCAGGCAGAAGCCTTTATCCGTCAGTTTAGTGCGAACCAGATTCGGGTACGACATCACGGCGACCTAGCCAGGATTGAGGTTGCAGCGCAGGATATACCGCGGTTAGCTCAGCCGGATACGGCACAAGCTATTTCCACCGAACTAAAGAATCTTGGTTTTACTTTTGTTGTTTTAGACCTACAGGGCTACCGGACTGGCAGTATGAACGAGACATTGGCCGTTAAATAGTTTCGCAATTGTAAAAAATAAGAGGAATTTGTTTAAAAAAGTCGAAACCTCCTAAAGTTTAACTTTGCCACTGCGCAGAGCTTTAGGAGGTTTTTTCTGTCTTTTCATAAGATTGCGGTACCCAGTTCTGGTATTCTACTTTGTGCTAAGTATGTGAAAGGAAGTCTGAGACCTTGTTTAGTTGGAGAAAACTTTATGAAAATATTCAGCAGGATTTCAAAATGCTACTGTTCATTCTTGCTGTACTATCGTTGTTTCGGGTCGGCTTTATCGCGTTGATGCATTCCTATATAGGGAATATGACAACCCTAAATGACATCATTACCGCTCTTTATTACGGGTTGCGCATCAGTCTGAAAAGTGCAGGGGCGCTGGCATTGATATCGTTTGCACTTTGCTGCGGGCTGCAGGTCTTCTTTAATCGTCCAAGTGCTGCCACCCGGCTGCTCCTGGGGACAGGCTATGGTTTTCTACTCAGTTTATTATTCTATGCCCGCGTCCCCTACTATGAGCAGTTTCATATGGGCTTTAACCAGCTCATCTTTAATACGCTTCAAGAGGATGGGTATGCTTTGTTTTATACCCTGATGGAGCAGTATAATTTGCTGCCCCGGCTGGCCATGGTGATCGGGACAGGCTGGCTGCTCAGGCAGGCATTGAAGAAATGGCTGGCCTGCGGGGTTATTCATTTACCGCATTTTCCCCGTTGGTACCAAAACATTGCGGCAAGAACGCTTTGTTTGCTTATGGTTTATTATCTAGTGATCTTTATCCGGTTTGGCGGCAGTATGACCTATGCCTATAATGTGGATTGGGAGAATTCCGGGATTACGAAAGATCAACTGCTCAATGAAGCGGTATTGGATGATATGCAGGCGTTATACCGGGCTTACGAGCTTCACGAGCGTATGCGGAGTTCAACTGGGCTGGCCATTGACCCCGAAAAAATGACGGCATACGGAGCGCGGCTGAGCGGCCATGAGCTGCAGACTAACAATCTTGATGAGTATTTAAAGAAGTCGGCTCAGGGTCCTAAAATGGAAAAGCCACGGCATATCTTTTTAATTATTGCTGAAAGCTATGCCAATTGGCCGTTATTACCTCAGTATCGTGATTTGAATATTGCCAATGGACTCAAAAATATCATTAATCAGGACGATGCGGCCTATGTGCCGACCATGCTGCCCAATGGCATGAGCACCATTTCAGGGGTGCTTGGAGTTACTACCGGTTTTACTGATGTGAATCTCTATCTTAACTGTATTGAGGAAGGCTATCGGGAACAGTTCCCTACCGCAATTGCCCCTCAGATGAAGCGGCTGGGGTATCGTCCGAAGTTCTGGTATGCCGGCCCTAGCTCCTGGGAGCGAATTAAAGATTTTACTTTGGCTCAGGGGTTTGAAAAGTTCAGCGGCAGTGGTGACTATGAAAGTGATTCCGGCAATGTCTGGGGAAGTGATGACCGGTACTTATACCAGGCTGTACTGGATGATATCGAGGCAGAGCGCCCCACCTTTAATGTGATCCTGACTGTGTCTAATCATGCTCCTTATACGGTGGATTTGGCGGCAGAGGGCTTTGACCCTGATAATATCATGGCCGGCTTGCCGGATCGGCTAAAAACCAATCAAGAAGTCATCAAACAGTTAGGTCATTTTTGGTATGCTGATAAAATGCTGGCTAATTTTGTCCAGCAGGTACGCAAGCAATATCCGGACAGCTTGTTTTTGATTGTTGGCGATCATGCTGACCGGTTGAATATCGAGACCAATCCGAAAATGTATGAACGCTATGGGATCCCGTTGGTGGTTTATGGCCAAGGAATCAATAAACAAATTTTTGCCGATCAGGCAGCAGGCAGTCATATCAATGTTGCACCAACGCTTATTGAACTAGTTGCACCAGCCGGATTTAATTACTATTCCGTAGGGCCAAGCCTGACTCGGGGAGCTGATATTGGCGTCAATTATGGTTTCTGGATTACCCGTGATTATATCGGTAAGGCTGAGAATCAGCCACCGGAAGCCATTCATAGTGAGGCCAACCAGCCCTCCTGGGACAAGCTGGAACAAGAAATTGACTGTGTTCGCGCCATATCCTGGTGGCGGATAAAAAATGGCAGCAGTCTTGGTGAGCGTTAATAAAATGAGGCCGTTCCAATTGGAACGGCCTCGGATTATATATATAAGAGGTGCGAACGTTATTTAGCAGGCATTTTCTTATGCAATAAAGCTAGATATAAGACAAGTGCCAGCAGGATGGATAATGACGAAAAGCCAAAGATATAGGTAAATCCTAAGCGTTCGGCAACTAAGCCCCAGGTTATGGCTCCCAGCCCAATGCCGGTATCCATGGCGGTCATAAAGGTAGCGTTGGCGGCACCACGCCGCTCTGGCGGTGCTAGGGTAATGGTAATGGCGTTTAATATAGGCTGAACCGAGCCAAAGCCTAAGCCGTACAGGACGGCTGCCGCCAAGAATCCAGCTAAGGAAGTAGCATAAATTAATACCACTAACGCCATCCCGAGCAATACCATTCCAGGTAGCAATATCAGGGAAAAGCCCATTTTGTCAGCTGCTTTGCCCATAAATGGCCGGGTGAGCAGCAAGGAAATCGCAAATGTCGTAAAAAACAGGCCAATATCGGTAATGCCGCGAAAGGCTGCATAACCAGGCAGAAATGTCACAATTCCACCATAAGTCAGTGATACACATAATAAGACCAAGGACGGAATGACAGCCGTCTTTTCAATAATGACTCCCTTACGGGTTGAGGGGCGGGGCGGTTTTAAGCGCTGCTCATAATTAATAAACCAGGCTGTGACCAGACACAAACATGCCAGCAGGGTGGCCAAAGTAAACAGCATGCTATAGCTGGAATGGCTGGTTAGGTATAACCCCCAGGCCGGGCCGATGGACATTGCAATGGTTGATGCCATGCCAAAGTAGGCCATGCCTTCCGCGCGGCGCTCTGCTGGGATGACATCTGAGGCAATGGTGCCGGTTGCCGTGGTTGTTGCGCTCCAGCCCACGCCTTGCAGCAGGCGTACAGCCAATAAGATAATGATCATGGAAGTCAAATGATAGGAAGCTGTTGTGATGGCAAAGATGACGATCCCTAACAATAAAATGCTTTTTCTGCCGATATGATCGAGCTTATTGCCGAACCAGGGACGAAATGCCACTGCAGCCAATGTGAATATCCCGACAATTAAGCCTGCCATGGATTGGCTGCCGCCAATGAATTGCGCATAGAGTGGCAAGGTAGGAAGCAGCATATACATGGAGGTGAAAACAAGAAAGTTAACCAGAATGACTAAAGCAAATTCTTTTGACCAAAGTTTTTGCGGTACGGTTGGTTTGTTCATCATGCCCCTCCTGACAAGAATCCAGCTTACGATTACTTTTAGTATAACTGATTTAGGCTGTTTTGGACACATGAAGCGTTATGCCTGTATCTGAACTGCCTTTATTCAGTACTATTGTTTATTGTGCTTGGTTCCGATATGATAAGAAAGCAAGGTAACAGCTAAATAAACTGGACAAAGTGAGAGTGAATCATACCCATGTACACAGAAGATATTACTAAAATTGCTGCTGCAGCTAATCTGAAAAGCCAATTTCTTGCTAAAAGCAAGCTTAAGTATCTGCTTTCCTCAGCCTTAGCCGGCATGTATGTCGGATTTGGTATCTTGCTTATTTTTACTATTGGCGGACTATTGGCGCAGGACGCCTCACCGCTGGTTCGCATTGTGATGGGACTATGTTTTGGCATTGCGCTCAGCCTAGTGATTATGGCAGGATCGGAATTGTTTACCGGCAATAATATGATTATGACCATTGGCCTGTATGAGAAAAAAGTTCAGCTCAGCCAGTTTATTACCATCCATTTGTTTAGTTTCTTGGGCAATTTGGCTGGCTCGGTATTGATTGCCTGGCTTTTTTATCTTGCCGGTCTTGCACAGGGCAGCGCGGCCGTGTTTATCCAAAAGATTGCTCAAGTCAAAATGACCTTATCTTTTACTGAACTGTTAGCCAGAGGCATCTTATGCAACATACTGGTTTGTCTGGCTTTGTGGTGCTCTTTCCGGATGAAGGAAGAAACCGGCAAGCTGATCATGGTTTTCTGGTGCTTATTTGCCTTTATTACCACTGGCTATGAACATAGTGTTGCCAATATGACCCTATTATCTGCAGCTTTAATGATTCCGGGCGGGGCAGGCTTGTCTATGGCAGGCTTCTGGTATAACCTTGGCGTGGTATCACTAGGCAATTTTATTGGCGGTGCTCTGTTCGTGGGCAGTTCCTATTGGTACATCTCGAAAAAATAGGTTACCAGCGCAGCTTAGTTAAAAAAGCCTTTACAAGTGCGTTAAAATTTTCTTTTTGACAAAGGTTGGTCGGATCAAGTGAATTTGTGACAATATAAAGTTCCGAGCGGGCTATTTTCTGCATAGCCCGCTGCATGAGGCGCAGGCTGATGTCAAGTGCATTACCGACAATACCCAGGGCAGGGCAGGTTAAGCGATGCAGCTGGCTGGTATGATTGGTGCGCAAAATGGCGAAGTGCTGCAATACCGTTTCGTGTTTGCGCAAGTGTTTAACAATGAATAGGATGTGGTCTTGTGCAAGCGGCCAGCGCCGGTATTGCGCCCGGACAATGGGCAGCAGCAGCCGGGTGGGCAAATAAATCAGCCAAAAGGCAGTGCAAAGACTGATTAATATCAATCGTTCTTTCAGGCAGTTTGGATCAGTATCGCCGGCAGAATCAACAATAATGATGGCTTTGACTTTCTCCGGATAACGGAGGGCAAAATGATAGGTAAAAACGCCGCCATAGGATACACCGCATAGAAGGGCCTGTTTGATGGATAAGGTATCCATGAGTTCGGCGAGATCGTCACATTGGCGGTGGAGGATTGTTGATACTGGTCCTGTGAGGCGTCCTGATTGGCCGTTGCCACGCAGATCGGGGCAGATAACCCGGTGAGTAGGACTGAAAGCCGATACTTGAGGCTCAAACATGCGGCCGCTCGCACCCAGTCCGTGGATGAAAATCAGTGGATTTCCCTGGCCGGTATCGGTATAAAATAAGGCAGTTTGGCTGGTATTGAAAGTTGGCATAGACGATTCCTTTGCAAGATAAGATAATCTTATTTTGCCGAGAATCGGGGCAATCAATGCCAATGAAAACAGAATATTATTATCTGAAATCAATCCTCTTTGACTCGTGGATTGATTTCTTTTATTTTAAATGACTGGATGACAAAGTCTCTAAACCTGATGGCTGCAGGGGGAAGATAGCGCTGTCTCATCCAGGCTATGCCGATGGTACGCTGACATACCGGCTCGGAAATGTGCAGAAAACTAAGGTTAGCTTGTTCAAGACCGGCGATGCGTGGAATAATGGCAACCCCTAGCTTTGCTTCAACCAGACCGGCTACTGTCATGATTTCCTCACCTTCAAAGGTGATGACTGGTTTAAAGCCAGCTTGGCTGAACAGTTGGTCGGCAATAATCCTTAGACCATAGCGAGGTTTAAAAGTAATGATTGGCTCGCTGGCAATTTGGCTTAGCTTAATGGCCTCATGCCTGGCAAGGGCGTGATCGGCAGGTACGGCAACAAAGAGTTCTTCCGTAAATAAAGGCGCCCACTCCACTTTCTCAAGAGGGACAATCGGGGCTGAAAAGCACATATCAATTTCCCCTGCTTCCAATTGCTCTAATAAAGCATGGGTGGCATTTTGATACAGCTTAAATTTGACCAGCGGATAAAGCTGCCGGTACTTACTCAATAAATCGGGAATAAAATGAGTACCTAGTGAATGTAAAAATGCCAGCGGAATTGTGCCATGATCTGGGTTTAGTAAATCTTGAATGGCTTGTTTGCCGTAAATGATTTCCTGGGTGGCACGGTCAACATGTCTTAGGAAGATTTGTCCATAGCGATTGAGGGTAATTTTCTTGCCTTGACGTTCAAATAAAGGGATGCCAAGCTCATCTTCCAGGCGAGCGATCGAGCGGCTCAGGGCAGGCTGAGAAATTGCCAGGGTTTCGGCGGCCCGGGTAAAATGCTGAAGCTGCGCGACTGTGCGAAAATATTCAAGCTGATGCCATTCCACAGAAAAACACCTCACAGTGATTGAATCAATGATTTTATTATAACATATATGCATGAATTAAATGTAAATGATGCATTGGACAGCATGGATTGTCTGGCGTTACGATAAAGACGAAGTGTATTACCGGGATATTCATTACTGCCAACAGAAAGGATTTGACTATGGCTCAATATATTCGTAAAGGTTCAAAGGAGTATTGGCAGGCCATTTCGTCCCTGTTTCTGGGAAGTTTTGCTACCTTTGCCATCTTGTATTCTCCACAGCCTTTGATTGCAATTTTTGCTGAGCAATTTTCGGTAACGCCAGCCGTTGCCAGCCTAACTGTTTCCTTGGCAACTGGGCCCCTGGCTGTCTGTATGTTGTTTGCGGCCTGGTTATCGGATGCAGTTGGCCGTAAAAAGATCATGGTGACGGCTTTACTGTTATCAGCAGTTTTGATGATTATCGCAACCTTTTGCACCGATTTCAGGGCTTTACTGCTTATTCGCACCCTCCATGGCATTGTATTAGCAGGCTTTCCGGCCATTGCCATGGTCTATGTGAGCGAAGAATTTGACCCCGCCATTACAGGGTTAGCTATTGGCATTTTCATCAGCGGAAATTCGGTTGGCGGCCTTGCTGGGCGGCTGGTGGTCAGCTCAATCAGTGATTTTGCATCATGGCAAGTGGCATTAGGGTCAATTGGTGTAATCAGCCTGCTGGGAGCACTATGGTTTTCACAGCGATTGCCGGAATCCCGGCATTTTTTAGCCAGGAAACTACCGATTAAGACGCTTGTAACCACTTTTCTTAATTTATTGCACAATCCACTCTTGGTGGGTATCTATGCCGTTTCTTTTCTCATCATGGGGAGTTTTGTCACGCTGTATAATTACATTGGCTGCGTCTTATTGGCTCCGCCTTATGAGCTTAGTCAGACGCTGGTTGGTTTTATTTTTGTGGTCTATTTAGTGGGTACAGTCAGTTCGACCGTTATGGGCAAGCTTTCTGACAGCGAAGGCAAAGCGAAAGTCATGAGCTTTGGGTTGATCATCATGCTGGCTGGCTGTCTGATAACTCTCAATCCCAACTTGGTTATTAAGATTATTGGTATCGCAGTCTTTACCTTTGGCTTTTTTGGTGCGCATTCGGTTGCCAGCAGCTGGGCTGGGCAATGCACAGATCATGATAAGGCGCAGTCGTCAGCCTTGTATCTGTTGTTTTTCTATTGCGGGGCCAGCATTATGGGCGCAGTGGGAGGGACTCTGCTTGTTCATTATGGCTGGCAGGGTGTTGTTGCGCTGATTGGGCTGGCTTTAATAACAGCAGTCGGCATTGCTCTGGCGCTGTTTAAATATTGTCATCACAGCCAGGTCGTTAGAAGCAATCAGGCCAACTAACGGACATAATAAAAGAAAGTCTTTCGGTTACTCCGAAGGACTTTCTTTTATTATGTCAGAATTAAACAAGCAGGTTGAGAAAATTTCTCATCAAGGATAGGGAGCGGTGTCTGATGGATATTAAACACCTGAAATATTTCGTCGAGGTAGCCCGGCATAAAAGTTTTAGTAAAGCGGCCAGTCTTAATTTTGTATCACAATCCACTATCAGTAAAATGGTGAAAGATCTGGAAACCGAGTTGGGGGTTGGACTGCTCAATCGCAGTTCAAAATATGTTGAATTGACCGATGAGGGCGAAGTCTTATTTCTTCAGGCCGAGAAGATGGTCGAGTTATTCGAAAATATTACCAATGAATTTCAAAGCAGTTTAAATTTTGAACAAGGTAAAATCAGTATCGGGCTGCCGCCGATTACTGGAGCAACCGAGTTTGCTCAGCTCTTAGGGCAGTTTAGAAAAGCATTTCCGCGAATTGATATCAGCTTATTTGAGGTTGGATCAAAA
This sequence comes from Sporomusaceae bacterium FL31, assembly GCA_003990955.1. Classification (GTDB taxonomy): domain Bacteria; phylum Bacillota; class Negativicutes; order DSM-1736; family Dendrosporobacteraceae; genus BIFV01. The sequence continues at coordinate 609,547 of BIFV01000008.1, read as the reverse complement.
AAAGTTGAGATTGGCATTCAGGATGGGTCGCTGGATGTGGGTATTGTTTGTTCTCCCACTAAAAACGAACTCTATGAGACCATTCCATTTTCTAAAGATCCGTTGCAAGTGATTATGCATAAAGATCACCGATTTAGTAAAGAATCAGCAATAGATTTTGAAGCATTGGCTGCTGATAGTTTTGTCCTATATCGTCATGATTTCAGTCTTTATGATGAAATTATTAATCGCTGCAAGCTAGCTGGGTTTACGCCTCACATTATTCTGGAAACTTCCCAGCGCGAGCTGATGACTCAAATTGTTGCAGCAAATTTAGGGATTGCCTTGCTGCCCAGCAAAATATGTTCAGAGCTTCACTGCCCAAATATTGTGGCTATTGCGCTTAAGCAGCCTATCTTTCTGCAAATGTCTATTATTTGGAATCGGCGGCGCTATCTCTCTCACGCTACCAGGCTGTGGGTTAACTTTGTGCAGGAATATTTACTGTTGTCCCAAAAGAGTTAGTGGCTTGATTAAGTTGAATCATTCACAGCTTTGCCAAGACCCTCGCATTGTCTTTAACTATTCCGAAATAAAATTGTTTCTATCTATACTATGAATTTTACAGATATGAGTACAAGGCGTAAAATAAAACCATAGTTTAGGCTGCGAACTTAGCGCCACAGATGTTGCCGGTGCAGATCAGGAACATTCATGGCGGTTAGTTCGGATGAATATTAGGGGGTATTGTGTGATGAAGAAAAAAGTATTTATTTCCGGATTAATCCCGCAGGTTGCCTATGAAATGCTTTCCAAAGAATTTGAAGTGACTATGCATCATGAGCTACGGTTATTGTCCAAAGAAGAAATCAAAGCAGGCTTAGCTGGTAAAGATGCCTTGTTGTCACTGCTGTCTGATCCTATTGACGCTGATATCATTAATGCCAGTCCAGACTTGAAGATCATTGCCAACTATGGAGCTGGCTTTAATAATATTGATGTAGCGGCTGCGAGTGCGAGAAAAATACCAGTGACCAATACGCCGCTGGTATCAACCAATGCTACTGCTGATTTAACCTGGGGATTGATTTTGGCCATTTCCCGTCGGATTGTTGAAGGCGATAAGAATACCCGTGCCGGAAAATTTACCGGCTGGGCGCCGCTGTATCACTTAGGGGTTGAAGTAACTGGTAAAACCTTGGGCATCATTGGCATGGGAAATATCGGCCAGGCTGTTGCCAGACGGGCTCAAGGGTTTGAAATGCCGATTATTTATCATTCCCGTACTCGCTTGAGTCCTGAACTAGAGAAAGAGCTTAATGCTGAATATCATGAGTTGGATTATGTCATTCGCAATGCTGACTTCTTGACCTTCCATTTGAGCTATAATCCATCTTTGCGTCATCTGATTGGTGCTAAAGAGTTAGCCAGTATGAAAAAAACGGCTTTCTTAATCAATGCAGCCCGGGGCCCGGTTGTTGATGAACGGGCGCTGTTAGAAGCATTAAGAAATAAAACCATTGCGGGTGCCGGACTTGATGTTTATGAGTTTGAGCCTGCTGTTACGCCTGGCTTGGAAGAGCTGGAGAATGTCATCCTCTGCCCGCATTTAGGCAATGCCACCATTGAAACAAGGGATCAGATGGCAGATATTGCGGCCCGCAACATTCTAAATGTGCTCAAAGGCGAGCGCCCGGTTTCCTGCGTCAACCCTCAAATTTACGAATAAGCAGAAATACTATAAGTAAACGCCCTGATCGATTCGATCAGGGCGTTTACGATTATTTGTTTAGCTGGCCGATAGGTTCCAGACCCAGGCCGGTAATGGTTTGGAGGTCACGATCAGCGCCTTGGCCGGCGGTGGTCAGATAATTGCCAATCAAAGCCCCGTTAATCCCAGACAGATAGCCTAGTGGAACTAATTCACCCAAATTGTGTTCGCGGCCGCCAGCATAGCGAATGATTTTTGTTGGCAGGACAAGACGGAATATCGCGAACGTTTGCAGAATTTCCATCGGCTTTAAGCGGTTGCTATTTTCTAAGGGTGTGCCTTTAATCGGATTGAGTACATTGACAGGAATTGAGTCAGCATCAAGCTCTTTCAAAGTAAAGGCTAGCTCAATACGCTGGCGCCAGTTTTCACCTAGACCGATAATACCGCCTGAGCAAACTTGCAAACCTTCGGCTTTGATCCGTTTGATTGTTGCAATGCGATCTTCGTAGGTATGAGTGGTGCAAATTTCATTAAAGAAACTTTCACTGGTTTCCAGATTGTGATGATAACGGGTAATGCCAGCCTCTTTCAAAGCCTTAACATGATCTTCTTGTAAGGTTCCGAGTGAGCAGCAGCGGTTTAGGGTAGTTTCACGGCCGATACGTTCAATGGCCTTTAGGATTTTATCGAAATCAGGATCGCCTTCGGCACCGCAGCCGGCAGTTACGATACAAAACCGGGAAGCCCCATTTTGCTCGGCATCTTTTGCTGCAGACAAGATATCATCCTCAGTCATCAGCGGATAGGCAGTAAACTGCACTTCTTTATGATGAGCCGATTGGGCACAGAACTTACAGTTTTCTGAACAATTGCCTGAGCGGGCATTCACGATCTGACAGGTGTCGACAGCCTTGCCGGTAAAATGTTCTCTAACTTTATTGGCCACTCCCAGTAGAATTGGAATATCGGCTTCTTCAATTTCAGTAAGGGCCAAGGCTTCGTCAAATGTTAATTGCTCGCCGCTTAATACTTTTTTACCAAGTTCAAAAATTAAATCATAACTCATGCGTATGTACCTCCAAATATGATCAAAGATTTACTAAACAAATTGTTGCTATGAAGGAATCAAACCAGCATCCTCAACCATAGTGAAATCTGCTGGGGTATTACGGCCTGTAAAGGTGAGATAATTGCCAATAATGAGTCCATTGGCTCCGGCAAGCATCAAGGCGCCTTGCATATCGCGCATATTGATTTCCCGGCCGCCAGCTGGTCGTATGACCGCAGCGGGTAAAATAAACCGGAAAATCGCAAAAGTTTTGATACAGTCTAGCGGAGTGGGGGGAACAACACCTTCTAACGCCGTTCCTTTAATGGGATTTAAGATATTGATGGGTACTGAATCAACACCGATATCGCGCAGCGTCAAGGCCATCTCTACCCTGTCTTCCCAGGTTTCTCCCAGTCCCATGATTCCGCCAGTACACAGTTCTAAATCGGCGGCTTTGGCTGCCTTTATGGTTGCCAAGCGTTCTTCAAAGGGATGAGTGGTACAGATTTCAGGATAGAAGCGACTGCTGGTTTCTATATTGTGAGCATAGCGTTTTACGCCAGCTGCGGCTAATTGTTTGGCCTGATCCGGGGTAATGGTACCAAGATTAGCGCAGATTTTCAGGCTGGTTTCTCTATGAATAGCCTGAATGGCGGTAATGATGGCAGGAAACTGCGGATCATTGTCCATCCCTTTACCGCTGGTTACAATGCTGGCTCGTTTGGCTCCTTGCGCCTCGGCTTGCTTGGCTGCAGCCAAAATAGTTTCTGGCTCCAGTAATGGATAGACTGGCGCATTGGTCTGATGATGGACAGACTGTGAACAAAACTTACAGTCTTCTGAGCACATTCCGGAACGGGCGCTGATAATGCCGCACATATCAACTGTTTGACCGGCAAAGCGTTCTCTGATTTTATTGGCATAAGCGGCAATTAATGGTATATCGGTGCTCTGGGCTGTTGCTAATGCCAATGCTTCAGTGGCACTAATTTCATGGCCAGCCAGAACTTTTTCACCTAATGAGACAATATCAAGTGAGTTCATCGGCAACTCCCCTCGTAGGTAGTTTGTATTAATGTTAACCATGATGGTTTTCAAAGTTAACATATACATCATACAAGTTCAATTGCTGCTTGTAAATAGAGTGTCATAAATTTTTCGGCAAACTTTATTGACACTCGAAAAAACAGGTGCTATTTTATACTATATAGGCATATAGTTTCATAAAATCTATACAGGGACCTGTAGCTGATTGGATAACCAAAGGCTAAGAGTGTGTTTGCCATACTCTTAGCCTTTACTATTTTGCCTCAAAGGATTTTAATAAGATGTATTGACATTGCACATGCTACATGGTATTATCAGTTTCGTAACTGAATACATAGTAGCTCTTATCTAGAGTGGTCGAGGGACTGGCCCGATGACACCCGGCAACCGGCAGAAATGCAGTGGTGCCAAATCCAGCAGGATTGTTACATCCTGGGAGATGAGAGAAAAGGCGTAACACGTATGTGTAACTCTTTTCCTCACGGAAAAGAGTTTTTTTGTTTTTGATGAGCCTAAGCTTCATTTATGATGAGGATGCCAAATTTTATTATAGATTAATAGGAGGAAAAAATTGCTGTGAGAGATTTTACTTCAGAAAAAGCAAAACAGTTTACTGAATCGGTTATCCGGGAGATGTCCCGGGTTGCTGCGAAATATAAGGCAATTAATTTGGCACAGGGCTTTCCAGATTTCCCAGCGCCTGACGAATTAAAAGAAGCGGCCGCTAAAGCCATTTATGATGATCATAATCAGTATGCGATAACCTGGGGAGCTAAACCGCTGAGGGACGCCATTTCGGCCAAGATTAAGCGGGACTATCAAGTGGAATATGATCCTGAAGGTCAGATTACCGTTTGCTGCGGTGCTACTGAAGGGATGATCGCCACACTGTTAGCAACAATCAATCCGGGTGATGAAGTCATTATCTTCGAACCTTTCTATGAAAACTATGGTGCTGATGTTGTGCTATGCGGCGCAACGCCAAAATACATTCAGCTCAAAGCTCCTCATTATCACTTCGATTATACCGAACTTAAGAACACTTTTAGTGAAAAAACCAAAGCCATCATTATCAATACCCCGAATAATCCGACTGGAAAAGTGTTTACCCGTGACGAACTTGAATTTATTGCCGGCTTGTGTCAGGAGTATGATGCACTGGCTATTACGGATGAAATTTATGAACATATTACCTTTGATGGGATAGAGCATATCCCAATGTGGACATTGCCGGGAATGGCTGAGCGGACCATTGCGGTGAACAGTGTTTCCAAGACGTATAGTGTAACCGGCTGGCGAATTGGTTTTGTTACAGCATCTTATGAGCTTACTCAATCCATCCGTAAAGTGCATGACTTTTTGACAGTCGGAGCGGCTGCACCCTTGCAAACTGCGGTAGTGGATGCGTTTAAATTTGAGCCTGATTACTATCGCGAGTTAAGTGATTTTTATCAGGAACGCCGTGATTTCCTGATTAAGGAGTTGGAAAATGCCGGATTTGCCTGCATTAAGCCAGCCGGAGCTTATTACGTTATGGCTGATATTACACCCTTTGGTTATGATGACGATATTAAATTTGCCCAATTCCTGGCTCAGGAAATCGGCGTTGCCGTCGTTCCGGGGTCAACCTTCTACCGCGCTGAAATGCCGGAGGGTAAAACCTTTATTCGCTTTTGCTTTTGTAAAAAGTTTGAGACGCTGCAGGCCGCAGCTGCCAGACTTGCCAAATTAAAAGATTTCAAAAAAAGTTAAGGGGGTTCTTATTGTGAACAAAATGATTAAGTATGTTGCGCTTTCATTAGCTTTCGTTTTCAGTTTATCCTTATTAGCTGGCTGCGGCAGCCAGAAGCCGACTGTATCTGACAAACCGATTAAAGTAGGGGTTACGGCTGGACCGCATGCTGAAATTATGGATGTTGTTAAGAAGGCAGCCGAAAAAGACGGTCTGAAAATTGAAGTGGTCGAGTTTAATGATTATATTCAGCCTAATGTTGCATTAAACCAAGGCGATATTGCGGCAAATAGCTATCAGCATCAGCCGTTCCTGGATAATCAGATCAAAGATCGTGGTTATCAAATTGTTTCAATCGCTAAGACTGTTATTTTTCCAATGGGTATTTACTCTAAAAAAATTAAAAACATTGCAGAAGTTCAACCAGGCGCCACTGTCGCCATACCAAATGACCCAACCAATGGCGGTCGTGCGCTGCTTATTCTTGAAAAAGTCGGTCTTATTAAACTTAAACCTAATGCCGGGCTGAGTGCAACGGCTGCTGATATTGCTGAGAATCCTAAGAATCTAAAAATTAAAGAACTTGAAGCAGCTCAAATACCACGTTCACTGGACGATGTTGACCTTGCAGCGATTAACACGAATTTTGCGGTGGTTGCAGGTCTGGTGCCTACGCGTGATTCGATTGCGATTGAGGATGCAAACTCACCTTATGCCAACGTCATTGCTGTTAGCACCAAAGATAAAGAAAACCCTGTTTATCAAAAGCTGATTAAAGCTTATCATTCTGAAGAAGTAAAACAATTTATCAACGATCACTTTAAGGGATCGGTTGTAGCGACCTGGTAATTTGTTTGAAGGAGAGAACACCATGATTAAACTTTCGCAAATTGAAAAAGTGTATAAAGGCTCAGGCCGTGAAGCTGTTCATGCCATTAAAGGCATTGATCTGACCGTACAGCGTGGGGAAATATACGGCGTTATCGGCAAAAGCGGTGCCGGAAAAAGTACACTGATTCGTTGCATCAATATGTTGGAACGTCCTACCAGCGGTACTGTCGTGATTGATGGTCAGGATTTAACGGCCATGAGCGACAGCCAGCTGCGGGAAATGCGCAAGCAGATTGGCATGATTTTTCAACATTTCAACTTACTGTCTTCGCGTACTGTTTATGACAATATCGCTTTTCCGTTAGAACTTGTTGGCAAAAGCAAGGCCGAAATCGAGCGAGAGGTCATTCCCTTGCTAGAGCTGGTTGGCTTGGCTGATAAGCGGGATCAATATCCAGCTCAGCTCAGTGGCGGTCAAAAACAACGGGTTGGTATTGCCAGAGCTTTAGCCAGCAAGCCTAAAGTGCTGTTATGTGACGAAGCTACCTCGGCACTTGATCCGCAGACAACCAAATCCATCCTGGAATTATTAAAAGATATCAATCAAAAACTGCAGCTTACTATTGTTTTGATTACCCATGAGATGCAAGTCATCAAGGAAATCTGTGATAAGGTTGCCGTAATTGAAAATGGCGTGATCATTGAACAGGGCACAGTCTTAGATATTTTCACCAAGCCACAATCCAATACGACACGTGAATTTATCAGTGCCATCATCAATCATGATATTCCGGCCATTTTTGCTGATACTAAATTTTCGCCTGTGCCTCTGCCTGATAGTACGCTGGTACTGCGAATTTCCTTTATCGGTCATTCGGCTGAAGAACCGGTTATCGCCGGGATGATCCGCCGGTTCAATGTTGATACAAACATTATTTACGGCAATGTTGATCATATTCAACGTACGCCTTATGGCACACTCGTTATTGAAGTGTCAGGCGAACAACAGGGCATTCAAAACGCCCTGAATTATTTGCAAGCAAGAAACTTGGGAATTGAGGTGATTGGCTATGTCGCAAGACATGATCGTGCTGCTGGTTAAAGCGTTATGGGAAACCACCTACATGGTAGCCATATCATCCCTGATTGCAACGCTGGCTGGGGTTCCACTGGGAGTCATTCTGGTTACGACCGACAAAGGCCACATCCTGGAGAATATTCCGTTGAATCGTATTCTCGGCAGTATTGTCAATGCTGCCCGCTCTACTCCTTTCATTATATTAATGGTAGCCATTATTCCACTCACCCGTATTTTGGTGGGTACTTCAATTGGCACAGATGCAGCCATTGTACCACTCAGTATTGCTGCTATTCCTTTTGTGGGTCGTTTAGTTGAAACTTCCTTAAAAGAGGTTGAATACGGTGTTATCGAGGCAGCCCAGGCTATGGGGGCTACACCTTGGCAAATTATTGTCAAGGTATTGATACCAGAAGCACTGCCATCCATTATGCTGGGACTGACCATTACCGTCATTAGCTTAATCGGCTATTCAGCAATGGCTGGGGCCATTGGCGGCGGTGGTTTGGGTGACTTAGCCATCCGTTATGGATATCAGCGTTTTCGGGCTGATATTATGATCGCTACGGTAGTCATACTCATTGCTCAAGTTCAAATTGTTCAATCCCTGGGTGATTATGCTTCCCGCAGATTGAACAAGAAATAAAAAAACGGTTTCTATGGAAGCCGTTCAATCAAAAAACATTATTTTGGAGGGGTTTATTTTGAGAAAAATTACATTAATCGTCATTGCAGTACTAACACTAGCATTAGCGTTAGCCGGCTGCGGTAACAGCAATAAGGCAGCTGCTCCAGCAGCTAAAACTGTTGTGAAAATTGGTGCAACAGCAGTTCCACATGCAGAAATCCTGCAAGTAGTAAAACCAATTCTAGAAAAAGACGGTATTGACTTACAAATCGTTGAAATGACTGACTATGTAAGACCAAATCTGGCAGTCGCTGACAAAGAACTGGATGCAAACTTCTTTCAGCACATTCCATATCTGAATAAATTTGCTAGTGAGCGCAACCTTCAATTGGCCAATGTAGCGGCAGTGCATATTGAGCCAATGGGCATCTATTCCAAGAAAATCAAAAATATCAATGAGCTTGCAAGTGGCGCTGAAGTCGCCATTCCTAACGATCCAACCAATGGCGGCCGCGCGTTAGCATTGTTGGCTAAAGCTGGTATCCTTACATTAAAAGAAGGCGTGGGTGTAAACGCTACTGTTAGTGATATCACAGCAAATCCTAAGAATATTAAAGTGCGTGAATTAGAAGCTCCTCAGCTGCCTCGTGCTCTTGACGATGTTGCAATCGCTGTTATCAATACCAACTATGCTTTAGAAGCTAAACTGGTACCAACTAAAGACGCACTGGTTATTGAACAAAAAGATTCTCCCTATGTAAACATTTTGGTTGTACGTAAAGGTGATGAAAGTCGTCCGGAAATTCAGAAATTAGCGAAAGCGCTGACTTCTGATGAAGTAAAAAAATTCATCACTGAGAAATATCAAGGCGCAGTAGTCCCAGCGTTCTAATCGTGTTAACGGAATAAAACTCTCCCCCCTTCCGATCGGAAGGGGGGAATTTTACAAAAATAGCGGGGTGGTATACATGAAACTAGAGTCTAAAACAGTTCATATTGGCGTCTGTACCGATTATACCGGAGCAGTTAGCACACCGATTTATCAGTCGGCAACTTTCCGGCATCCAGCCTTGGGCCAAAGTACCGGCTTTGATTATACTCGCAGTCAAAATCCGACCCGCAAAATTTTAGAAGAAGGCATTGCTCTTCTGGAAGAAGGGGCAGCCGGCTACGCTTTTGCTTCTGGAATGGCTGCTGTAACAGCCGTACTCATGACTTACCGACAAGGGGATCATCTGATTGTTGTTGAGGATTGTTATGGTGGAACCTACCGGGTTGTCGATAAGGTATTTTCGCAGTTCGGTCTTAGCGTGACGTTTGTTGATGGCAGCAACACCGCCGAAGTGGCTCAGGCCGTTCAAGCCAATACGAAAGCTATTATTGTTGAGACTCCCACCAATCCTCTTATGAAAATTGTTGATATTAGAGCAATGATCGAACTGGCCAAATCAGCGAATGCTCATTGTATTGTTGACAATACCTTTCTT